>NZ_JBIWDU010000012.1:94181-189041 GCF_044762155.1 Neobacillus sp. NPDC097160
CAACAGAAGTAACTGTTACAGATGTAACAGCACCAGCAGCACCAAAAGTAAATGGTGTAACGGATGCTGACGTAGTCATCAAAGGTACAGCTGAAGCAGGAGCAAAGGTTGTTGCGAAAGTAGATGGTAAAGAAATTGGTCAAGCAACAGCTGATAAAGATGGTAAATTTGAAATCACGATTGAGAAACAAGCAGCAGGCAAGAAAATTTCTTTAACTGCAACTGATGCAGCAGGAAATGAAAGTGCAGCAACAGAAGTAACCGTTACAGATGTAACAGCACCAGCAGCTCCGATGGTAAATCCTGTAACCGATGCTGACATAGTCATCAAAGGTACTGCAGAAGCAGGAGCAAAGGTTGTTGCGAAAGTAGATGGTAAAGAAATTGGTCATGCAACAGCTAATAAAGATGGTAAATTTGAAATCACAATCGAGAAACAAGCAGCAGGCAAAAAAATCTCTGTAACTGCAACTGATGCAGCAGGTAACGAAAGTGCAGTAACCGAAGTAACTGTAAGCAAAACAGTTGAAAAGCCAGAGATCAAAAAAGGCTGGGTATTAGAAAAAAGCAAATGGTATTTCTACAATGAAAAAGGTGCTATGACCAAAAATTCTTGGGTCGACTACCAAGGAAAATGGTATTACCTAGGAACTGACGGTTCGATGCTCACAAATGATTGGGTAAAAACTGGCGAAAAATGGTACTTCGTTGATGGAAATGGTGTCATGAAAACAAATGCATGGGTACTTACTAGCGGGAAATGGTACTATGTTGATGCAAATGGTGTCATGAAAACAAATGCATGGATCCTTACTAGCGGGAAATGGTACTTTGTTGATGCGAATGGTGTCATGAAATCAAATTCATGGGTACTATCCGGCGGCAAATGGTACTTCTTAACTGCTAACGGTGCAATGCAAACGGGTTGGCTAAAAGTAAATAACAACTGGTATTATCTTGCATCAAGTGGTGCAATGCAAACCGGTTGGATAGAAGTAAACAAGAAGTGGTACTTCCTATACAGTGATGGCCATATGGCGGCTAACACTACAATCGGAACGTACAAAATTGGAAAAGATGGTACTTGGATTCAATAACTAGGCTAAATCTAGCAAAAAGCTCCTCTCAAGTTTGAGAGGAGTTTTTTTTCTGTGGCAGAATATGTGTGACAAGACCATCAAGGTCTGTGATATAAAATTGTGTTTCAGGAGCTGCTTTAAGGTAATGATCTTGTAAAAGTTGGTAATAATTAACTCTCCGCTGTGGATCAAATTTTAACATTGGATATTCCTTACGTTCCTTCACATACTGATCAACGGCCCTTTGAACGATATCCATTTCAATTGGAATTAGTTTTTCACTTTCTTCAAATAAATCATAGGTTTCTTTTGACATATAGAACTTTTTAGAAGGAATACCGCCAAGATGAGAAGCAAGCTGTTTAAAGTCAATACTGTTATCCTCTTGAACAAGAATGGTCCGGAAAGCTCCCTTTGGCAGATTATCAGAAAACGTCCTTACTGCTCTTCGCACTTCTTCAATGGTCACATCAATAATCGGGTAGTCTATGTTATCCGTTAAATCCCTATTAACAGTTTTCACATTTTCTTTTCCTTTCTTTATGGGGGATTTAAAGTATTTATGAACCATTGAGTATACCGTTAACCCTCCAATTCCTATCCCTAAAAATGTCCCAATTAATGTAAATGTAGGGTATATCTCATATCGGCTGTCAAGAAACGATCCGAGTTTAAATCCGCCATAGACCGATAAGGCAATGGAAATCCCAAATACCATATTTAAGGAAAGGGCTTTCATAAGAAAGTTTGTGAATTCATTCCAATGTGTATCATTATGGTTCTTTTCATTTTTTAAAAATTTTTTAACCTCTTTTTTCATTTCTTCAGACACCATATTTTCTTCGAAAAATCTTTCGAGATACTCTTCCTCGGATTTCTTCTCATTCTTTAACAGGCAAGCAGTCTTTTCGGTGGATCCTTTTGTGTAATGTACGTAAATCCACTTTTCTTCAAATCCTAATTCGAGATTTTCTGTCACTCTGCCCAAATACTTTGTAAATTTGTGCTTCATAATTTTATGCCCCCTTTATTTGCGTGTTTTGGGGATAGGACCGTGAATGGGATGGAAATGCTTCTTCTTTTGCCTTTTTTCGGATTTGTTTTGCCTCTTCCTTTGCATCTAGAATTATTACATTTGATTCTTTTTCACTGCGTTTCATTAATTCTCGTGCATCTATTTTAGCTTGTTTAAGAATGGCGACGCTTTCCTCGAGCTTCTTTTTTGCATCAACTTTGTACTTTTCCGTTAATTGGAGCTGATTCTCAATGTGCTCCTTTCTTTTATCAAGAATATCTACAAGCTTTTTAAAAACAAGCTTCTTTAAAATAAAAACTAGAACAGTAAAAATAATTGCTTGGTATATCATTGTCCCGAAAGAAACTGGAAGCCCGAATAACATAAAATCCCCCATACTATACTCTCTCCCTTCATTCTTTATTCCAATCTATGTGCAATATAAACCATCGTAAGTGTTACAAAGATATAGGCTTGAATCGCACCGATAAAAATGCAAAATGCCTGCCAGATTAGCATTGGTACAGAAGCAAACAGGCTGACTAAAAATCCGTGTGTTACAGCACTTGCTAAAAGTGCAAGCATGACTTCGCCTGCATAAATATTCCCAAACAAACGGAGACCGAGCGCCAATGTTGTGGCGAGTTGTTCAATGGCATTAATCGGAAATAAGACCTTAAATGGTTTGAAGAAGCTTACAACAAAATGTTTGAATCCGTGTATGCGAATATCGATGAAGTGGGTATAAGCGATGATCATGATGGCCAGCGTCATGGTAACATGTGCATCAGCAGTAGGAGATTTCCACCAGGCAACAGAATGTTCTTGAACAGTAATAATAGAGAAGGGGACTCCCATTAGGTTTGCAATAAATAAGTACATTAAAAGAGAAACCCCGGTCGAAATAATAAATAAATTGTTGGAAGCAACCATCGAAGAGTTCATGATGTTTTTTACAAACTCCAGAATCCATTCCATAAAATTCTGCCATTTATTTGGTACACTTGTTGTTGGGTTCCTTGTAAATAAGTATGCAATAAGAAATACAATAATGGAAGCAATGGTTGTGGTTAAAATGATGGATAAATCAAACGTTAAATGAAACCAAACTACTTGAGGCCTCGCATGTTCCGTGATGTCCAACCCCTTTCTAGAAAAAGTATAGAACAGAATGATAAGGAACCTTTGAGTGAGAGGAATAGATCATGTCATGTTTATTATATACAAAAATTTTTGTTATTGTAACATAGTTCACAATTATTTCCTAATTTTCTGAATAATAAAGTAGGCATGGTAGGAAAGATTGTAAGCATTACTTTAGGTTTTACATTTTGTTTTGTGTAGAATAGTAATATCAAGATTAATTTATTTAGTGAAATTTGTTCATTTTCTTTTTAAAGTCCTAAAAACATTTTCTTTTTGAAACCTTTTAGTACTTTTTTCGTCTCATTAAATGGTGTAAAATAATCAAGGCACTAAATAGAGAAATAGGGGGAACATCAGATGAAAAAAATCTTACTATTATTATCAGCTTTAACATTGGCCATTGGTCTAGCTGCTTGTTCAAGCAATGACGACGCAAAAACAGAAAAGAAAGAAGAACCCAAACAAGCAGCATCACCTAAAGTGGATGTTAAGAAGGAATTAGTTAAATTCTATATGGATCTTGGAAATAAAATTAATGCAAAAGATGCTGATTTAAATGCGTATGTGGCGAAAGCAACTAAGGAAGATGCAAAGCCTGAAGAATTACCAACTGCCGAGGATCGAGCTAAGGCAAGTGAATCAGCAGCCGCTGTTGCTGCTGAATTAAATAGCATCCAAGTTCCTTCAGAGCTTAAAGACCAAAAGGCTGATCTTGAGGCAGCAGTAAAGGATTATGCAGCATCTTACAAAGCTAAGGCGGATGAATTGAAAAAGGATGCTCCAGCCCTTGATGCAGCGGATGAAACCTTTGCGCAGGCTGAAGAAAAACTTGGTAAAGTATTTGAAACTGCAAAATTACTCCCTCCAAGCTTAGGAAAGCAAGTAAACTAATAACTTTAAAAAACAAGCCGGATGAAATCACCCGGCTTGTTTTTTTATCAGTAACACTAATATTAATTAATGGCGGTGATGATTTCTTCCTTAAAGGTAACCTGTATTTCATTGAGATCATCTACAGACAAGTATGTTTCAGTATCCTTAAAAAACCAAACATCGTTCCCTTCAACATAAAAGGTAATTCCATTTACTTCTTGAGTAAAGCCAGCATTTGCAGGATATTCAGCAGAAAATGCCAGACTATATCCTTTATTCCTCTGTCCAAACCCGGCATATTGAGGAAACATCCTTATGCTGAATGGTTTATTGAACTCGAATTCTCTTGTGAACCATGAGGATGCTTTTTCGTCGATAGATATGAACATATTTATACACCAACCTTTTCCTAGTTGATTTTGTCATAAGAATTGAGATGAATCGGAAAAATTGATGTTACTCACCAATTCCTTATATTGAAAGATTATATCTTTTCGGGTGTTTTGCATGTGACAATTTTAACGGTCACAGCCGATACACACTTATTTTAAAAAATGTTCATTTTTTCGCTTCGAATTGTTCACATGTGTGTTTGGAAAACTTATGAATTCTTTTTGAACTTTAACGCTTATTGTTACTGTTTTTGTAACATGTTAATAGGGGAAACGATGATAAAATTAAGAAAAAAAGACAATGGAGTTTTTAACGATGGAAGAGGAATTTGAAAAGCTAACTGAAAACGTTAATGATATAAAAAGTTTAATCAAAACATTTAACACAACATTGGAAAATATTGAAAAAAGGCTTGCAAGACTAGAAAAGATGGACAGCATTGAACACAGGGTTGAAGTAAACCAAATTGATTTATCGGATATTAAAGACTCACTTCAGCGGATTGAGGAAACAAAGAACAGCGATATCCAACATATCAACCGCCGCCTTGATTCTCATTTAGTGAAAATAGCAAAAGCAGAAGAAGAACTTATTATGTTAAAAACAAAATAACTTCAGGTACAAAAAAATAGACCGAGTGACGGTCTATTTTGCTTTTTAAGTGATAAGAAAGTATAAATTTGGACTTTGAGAATTGTCCAGCTCCAGCGCCCTAGCGGCTAGTGTCCTTCGCTCTCCGCCCTACGATAAGTCAACATCGAATCGCCTCCGGCTCTTCGTGTTTCCTTTATCTCAGTTGGAGCGCTCCAGGCCATACGCCGCTGACCAGGGCGCTACCGCTTTTCTTAAGATAAAACCTGTGATTTTGATACAGCAATTTTCTGAATGGTTGTTTCTTCATTAGGAGCATTTTTCGTTACTTCAATATATTTAATATGATGTTCTTCCATATCAAGAATTTTAAAGGTATAGGAATCGTGAAGGAGGATATCGCCTTCTTTTGCTTCATAATTTTCCGTCAGAACCCAACCGCCAATTGTATCTACATCATCATCATCAATCTCAACACCCAATAAATCATTGATCTCACTCACTAAAACCTTCGAGTCAATAATATAATGGTTTTCCTTAATTTTGCGAATTTCCGGAATTTCATCCATATCAAATTCATCACGAATTTCGCCAACGATTTCTTCAAGGATATCTTCAACCGTAACAAGACCCGATGTTCCGCCGTATTCGTCCATTAAGATTGCCATATGGACACGATCTTTTTGCATTTTTACTAATAAATCATGGATTGGAATTGTTTCTATTACCCTAATAATTGGACGCGAATAGTTTTCTAAAGTTTGAGATGATAGTTTTTCATTACCAATTAAATCGGTCATGACCTCTTTGATATTGATAAGACCAATAATATGGTCTTTATCACCATCAATGACAGGATACCTTGTGAACTTTTCTTCACGTAAAACCTGTAGAAAGGTTTCTAATGAATCATCCTTTGACAATGAAACCATTTCTGTTCGTGGAACCATGATTTCTTTTGCAATCCGGTTATCAAATTCAAAAATTTTATTTACATACTTAAACTCTGATTGGTTAATTTCACCACTTTTATAGCTTTCAGATAGGATAATTCGAAGCTCTTCCTCCGTGTGAGCTATTTCGTTTTCAGAAACGGGCTTTAGCCCAAAGAGACTGGAAACAACCCGAGCTGAACCATTAAGAACCCAAATAAACGGGTACATGATTTTATAAAATAGGATAAGCGGACGAGAGACAAGCAAAGTAATCAGTTCAGCTTTTTGGATGGCCAGTGTTTTAGGTGCGAGCTCCCCAACCACAACATGTAAAAATGTTATCGTTGCAAACGCAATTCCGACTGATAATATTTGCGTGGCGCTCTCAGGAATGTTAAGTTTATCGAAAACGGGACCAAGCATGTGCTCAATCGTCGATTCCCCAATCCAACCTAAACCTAATGCCGTTATCGTAATACCTAATTGACAGGCAGACAGATATTCATCTAGGTTTGATATTACTTTTTTTGCTGAAATAGCTTTCGAATTTCCTTCTTCAATTAACTGATCAATTCTTGAACTTCTAATCTTTACTATAGCAAATTCTGAAGTTACAAAAAAAGCAGTTAAGGCAATTAAAATGGCTATAATAACCAAGTTAAATATGTCCAAATAAGTTCCCTTATCCCGTTGTTAGACGGGTAAGGAGTCACCTCCCAGTATTTTAAAAAAATTAGCTCGTTACATTCAAAAGGGATTTCATGAGTGCGGTTTTTAGCAGGCTAAGGTTATTCGTTAGCTTCTCTTTTTGTTGTTCATCCATTTTTTCTAGAATGGATTGGAGATCGAATAAGTCACTATGCAACTGCTTCATCTGCTGTGTAACAGCACTTACATGTTTTTCCACCTCTGATTCACGAATGTCTTTTGCTTTTCGCATTTCTAGTTTTCTTCTAATCTCGTCTAAAGGAAAGTGCAGGCTCTTGCATTCTTCTATAAATTTCAAGTCATCTAATGATTCATCGGAATAGATGCGGTAATTTGACTTAGAGCGTTCTGCCTTCAATAAGCCAATAGACGTATAATAGTCGATCGTTCGTTTAGACATATGCGCTATTTCTGCTATTTCACCAATTCGGTAGACAGCCCCATCTTACCACCTCAACATTTTATAAATTAATCATAATTATAAAGAAATTAAACCATACAGTCAAACGTTCCGGTTAGGATAGTAGTTGATATCAACATTTTATGGAAAATAACAGTAAATATGAATGGAGGAATCAAAATATTACAAAAGTTTAACAATGCAAATAACGTCCCCTAATCTGGAGACGCTGCAGCCTTAGTCTTAGATACTTCAATATATAAAATATGGTGACCTTCAATTTCTTTGATTTGGAAAATGAATCCTTCCTTTTCAATGAAATCATCTTGATGCACATCAAACTTTTGCGTTAAAAACCAGCCGGCAATCGTGTCTACATCTGCCACATCAAGAGTAGTCCCAAGCAGGTCATTTACTTCGCTGATCAGAACTTTTCCATCCAAAATAAAATTTTCTTTTCCTTTTTTCTGGATAAGTGGGAGCTCGTCCATATCAAACTCATCCCGAATTTCCCCGACAATTTCTTCAAGAATATCTTCGACCGTGACGATTCCCGCAGTACCACCATATTCATCGGATAATACTGCTAAATGAGAGCGGTTTTTTTGCAGCTTCAGTAAAAGTTCTTTAATTGGTATCGTTTCTATCACATGAATAACGGGCTTTATAAAGGGAATAAGTGGTTCTTCACCAGTACATTTCTGCTGGATACAATCGGTTAAAACTTCCTTAATATTGACAATACCTAAAATATTGTCTTTGTCACCGTCAATTATGGGATACCTCGTGTACTTTTCTTCTTTAACTGTTTCGATAATCTCATCCATTGTGGCCTCTTTAGACATCATAATGACCTCCGTTCGTGGCACCATGATTTCTTTTGCAATCCGGTCATCAAACTCAAATATTTTATTCATATACTTATACTCGGATTGATTGATTTCACCGCTTTCATAACTTTGTGAAAGAATCATACGCAACTCTTCCTCAGACATGACAAGATCTTGTTCTGATGCTGGTTTAATCCCGAAAAGTCCTGTTATGAAACGAGCTGATCGATTAAGAATCCAAATGAACGGATACAGAACCTTATAAAATACGATCATCGGCCCTGCAAATAACAAAATAATTTCTTCAGCCTTTTGAATGGCAAATGTTTTCGGTGCTAATTCACCAATGACTACATTGAAGAAAGTAATGATGGCAAAAGCAAGAAACGTCGCTATAATGGGTTCTAAAGATACAGGAATGTGAATCCATGAAAAGATTGGCATCAAAATTTCTCGTACAGTGGACTCGCCCCGCCATCCTAAGATTAAGGAAGTAATGGTAATGCCCACTTGTGTGGCGGAAAGGTACCCGTCCATGTTAGAAATTACCTTTCTTGCCGCTTCAGCCTTTTTATTCCCTTCGGATACTAATTGATCGATTCGCGTTGTTCTTACCCTTACGATGGCAAATTCTGATGCTACAAAAAAAGCAGTTAAGGCAATTAATACAGCTATAATGAAAACATTCATCCAAATCATCGGTACCCTTACTATGAGTAAGGTATGCCACCTCACTTACGATTAACTCTATATTTTCATTATTTCCAACTTTACATAAGACAGTAATAATATTATTTCAAAAAAAGTGTTGATTAGCAAATATAGCCGAAAATGCCGCCAAATCGACGGCATGACAAATAAACAACTTTAGTTGCGCAGTGGTTTCCAGTCACGGGCAAGCATGCTATACACGATTAAATCATGAAAATGACCATTTAATTGTTCACCGTCCCGAAGTCTCCCTTCCTTCACAAAACCGAGCCTTTCAGGAATCGCCCGGCTTTTTTTGTTTCTCACGCCACATCGGATTTCAATGCGGTTTAACCCTAATTGGAAAAAGGCATAATTCAGAAAGGCTTGAACAGTACGAGTGATGATACCATGACCCTCTGCATTTCTGGCAAGATAATAACCGATACTTGCCGAACTGTTGTACCAATCAATTTGATGCAATCCTAAAGAGCCGACAAGTTCATCTTTATAAAGAATTCCAGCGTTCATGCCGCTATTTTCGGCAAATTGCGTAAGCCATACTGGAATAATCGACTCGAAATGATAGGGAGATGTCATACTATCCACCCATGGCATCCATTCGCGTAAATGTTCTCGATTTTCCTCAACAAGCTTATACAGCTTCATGGCATGATGTCGTTGAAACAACTGAAGCTCAATTTCATGGTCAACCTTTAATGTAAACATAGGCAGATTCTCCCGGTGAAAATTTTTAGTACATCATATGCAAAAGAAGGCACATTTGGGAGATTAAACACAAAAAAATCCCTGCTTTAGTAAAAGTGGGATTTGGCGGTATATGACTAGAAAATAGTTTCGTTTAGACCTGCAGGCTCTAAAACAGCAGGTAAATATATAGAAAACGTGGTTTTATCAAGTGTTGAATCACAGGTAAGAGTCCCTTTATGTTTTTCAATAATTTCTTTACATACAAATAATCCAAGACCTGTCCCTAGTTTTTTAGTCGTAAAAAAGGGTTCAAAAATGGTTGTTCGTAATTCTGCCGGGATTACTGGACCGTTATTGGTAATACTGATTTTTATTTGTTCGGTATTTTCCAAACAGCTGCTAATTTCTATAGTTGGAATAGGAACCCCGTGATGATTTAAAACATCAATCGCATTAAAAATGATATTAATAAAAACCTGCCTGATTTCATCCGCATACCCATTCAGGGTAAAATCTTCACTTAAATCTTTTTTGATTTTTACTTTGCCGTCCAGAATACTAGGATAAAGGAAGTTTAATACCTCATCAATAAGCGTATTTAACCCAAATTGTACTTTTTCCTTCCCAATTAATTCTTTTTTAGAAAGTAATAAGAACTGTGATATTCGAAAATTAAGCTGATCTAATTCACTTGAAATGATATCCAAATATCTCATGTTTGGAAAATCTGCTTTAAGTAACTGAATAAACCCTTGAACAGATGTGAGTGGGTTTCTAAATTCATGAATAAAGCTTGAAGTCATCTGTCCGAGAAGTGTCAAACGATCTTGATGTGTCGAGTCAATGAACATCGTCTTTTCTTCTATGATTTTATTTTTCGCTTCCGAAAAATGGGATACGGCAAAATATAGAAATTTATCAAAGCAAAAATTGATCATATTGATCGATTCTTGCATATCTGACCATGACATTCCTGTTTTACTTAAATAGCTGTACAAAATCGTTCTGCCAAGATTAACATTGTAGACAAAATCACCTATGTTAATATCGGCCAAAACTCTTTCTTCTGACACTTCTATCGCAATGTTTTCAATCATGTCTACTAGTTCTTTTTTAGATCTTAAATGCATCGTTAGTAACACATTTAATAGAGCTACCCCGTTTTCGCGAATTTTCAATTTGAAGGGGTCTCCGTGGTTAATGACAATAGCATCTTCCCATTCTTGTACCAATTTTTCTTTGTTTTGATTAAAAAAAGCAATTAAATCCGTTTGTTCTCCCGTAAACATGTTGTTTCCCCCTATGGTATTAACAAAACTGATTACCATCTTAAATTCGCTGATGAAGGCAAAAATCCTTTTTTAATGAAAGATAAAAAAATTTTCCCAATATGATTTTTGCTGAATAATATGATAAAACGGCTCTTTTAATAGTATCACAGTGGAAATGTAATAATTTCCTTGTAAAAACCATAAAAGAATAGTATATTTTGTATGGAATCAATTGAATACTTCCACAGGGGGAGCTGCTATTAGGGCGGCTGAGAGTGAACGTTTTAAGTTCTGACCCTATGAACCTGTTAGTTAACGCTAGCGTAGGGATGTGGTTTGCCGGATATTAAAGCAATGCAGACAATCCTTTTTGTCTTGCATTGCTTTTTTTGTTTGCGCTTAATTTAGATACCCAGTTAATTGTAGGAAGATATCAAACGACTCCAAACATGAATAGGGGGGAAGAAGAATGAACAAAAAGAGAAGTAACACGCTATTTATTACGGAAATTGCTGTTTTTACCGCACTTGCCTACTTACTTGATCTGTTATCAGGTTTCTTAATGGCAAGATTTTGGCCGCAGGGTGGATCCATTTCTATTGCTATGGTCCCAATTTTTCTCATGGCCTATCGCTGGGGAATAAAGGGTGGCCTGCTAACAGGCTTCTTACTAGGTCTATTACAATTTATCCTAGGTTTTGCCCAAATTTATACCATTGTTCAAGGTATTATCGATTATTTTATTGCTTTTACAGTTGTGGGCTTAGCAGGCGTTTTTGTTGGTCAAATTCAAAAAGCCCTTGCGGAAGGAAATAAAGGGAAATGGATGATATTCACAATAATTGGAGCCTTTTTTGGAAGTTTTCTCCGCTATCTATGTCATGTGGTTTCCGGGATCGTTTTCTTCGGTGAATATGCACCTAAGGGCCAGCCGGTAACAACCTACTCGCTCATATATAATGGAACCTATATGCTCCCTAGCTTCGTCATCAGTGCGATTATCATCATTCTTGTGATCGGTGCAATGCCAAAGAAAAGTTTTTTACAAGAACATTAATATGGAGTGAAAAAGAAAGGCAAATTGCTTTTCTTTTTTTTTTCGAACTTTTGTCACAAAATTAGTATGCCCTTTCCCTAAAAAAAGTGTTAAAATGTCAATATAGAAAGATAATCATTCTCAATTAACCTAGATAGGGTGATATACATGTTTGGTTCTTTAAAAGCAGGAGATAAGGGAAAGATCATAGACATTTCTCATGTTGGTCACCTGGTACAAAGACGCTTGCTTGACTTAGGGATTACCGAAGGATCAGAAGTGTGTGTGAAATGCGTCATGCCGTTTGGCGGGCCGATTATGATTGAATCATGCGGACAATGTGTTGGCATTCGCCGTAAAGAAGCAGTTCAGATTGAAGTGGAGAGAATATAATGGAAATCGCTCTTATTGGAAACCCGAATACTGGGAAAACTTCATTGTTTAATAATCTAACAGGTTCCTATGAGTATGTTGGTAACTGGAGCGGTGTTACAGTTGAAAAAAAAGTTGGCGTATTCAAAAATAATATCGGCCAATTAATTGATTTACCTGGTGTCTACACACTTAATCCGCTTTCAAAGGATGAAGGTGTTGTGACCTCATTCTTTTTAAATGAGTCCGTTGATCGCTTGCTAAATATATTAGATGCTTCACAATTAGAACGGAATTTACATTTAACGCTTCAATTACTTGAGTTTGAAAAGCCAGCCCTTATCGGCCTTAATATGATGGATGTGGCGAATAAACGCGGGATTCAAATAGACGCTTCGAAGCTTTCGCGTGCTCTCGGTGTCCCTGTTGTTCCTGTCGTGGCAAGAAGCGGAAAAGGCTGTGACAAGCTAGTAGATGTCGTATCTACAAAATCAATCGAGCCTGCCAGAAAGAACCTTGTGTACTATGGCAAAGAGGTGGAAGAGGCCATTACAGCATTGACTGGTGAACTAATCGGCGAGACCAGCCACTCTCCACGCTTTCTTGCTATTCAATATATTGAAGGAAATGAATACGTTAAAAACTATGTAAATAGTATTGCCAATGCTCAAAAGCTAAATGGAATTATTGTGAATTTGGAGTCAAAGTTACAGAAACATTATGATATCAAATCGTTAGCAAATTTCATCTATTTAAAGAGAAAAGAAGTCATTGAAAAAATAGTAGCTGAAGTAGCAAGAAAGAGTGATTCGACAATCCCGTTATCTGAAAAAATTGACTCAATCGTGACAAATCGTTACCTAGGGATGCCGATCTTTTTGCTGCTCATGTATCTGATGTTTATGCTGACATTTGATTGGCTGGGCACGCCGCTGTCAGATGTTTTAGATGGCTTTTTAACTGGACCAGTAACCACTGGATTTGAAAATGTTTTATCTGCTATTAATGCATCAGCGTTTATCCATGCTTTAATTATTGAAGGATTGGTCGCAGGGGTTGGCGGAGTTCTCGTATTTGTACCGCAAATCTTTATTCTTTTCTTCTTTATTTCATTATTAGAGGACTCTGGTTACATGGCACGAGTTGCTTTGGTAATGGATAGAATCATGGAATCAGTTGGCCTGAACGGCAAGGCGTTTATTCCGATGATGATCGGTTTTGGCTGTAACGTACCTGGAATTATGGCGGCGAGAACGATTGAAACACCAAGAGAGCGTTTATTGACCATTTTGTTAACGCCATTAATGTCATGTTCTGCCCGTTTGCCTGTATATGCCTTATTTGTTGGAGCATTTTTTGCAGGCCATAAGGCATTTGTCGTCCTTAGCCTTTATGTTCTTGGGATTGTCGTGGCTTTAATTCTAGCAAAAATCTTTTCTACCACTTTATTAAAATCAGAAACATCATTATTTGTAATCGAGCTGCCGCCATATAGACTTCCGCAGTTCCAGTCATTATGGAGAAGTACTTGGGATAAAGGGAAAGGGTTTGTAAGAAAGGCTGGAACCTTTATTTTTGCCGGTTCTGTCTTTATCTGGCTATTATCATATGCAGGGCCAAACGGATTAAAAGTAGATATGGACCATAGCTACTTAGCCGCGATCGGAAATGTGATCGCCCCAATTTTTGATCCAATTGGTTTTGGGACATGGCAGGCATCCGCATCATTAATTACCGGATTCCTTGCGAAAGAAGCCATTATCTCAACGATGAATATTATTTATTTTGTTCCGAACAATGCCAGCCTGCAGGGATTATTGGCTGATTACTACACACCGCTTGCTGCCTATAGCTTTATGGTTTTTATTTTGTTGTATATTCCATGCTTGGCAACCGTAGCAACGATTTATAAAGAAACCGGATCCAAAAAATGGACGGCTTTTTCAATGATTTATGCATTCGTGATTGCTTATGTTTTGTCCTTGATTATTTATCAAGGCGGAAAGCTGTTTGGACTGGTTTAATTCGAAAAAGAGGTGGAACAAATGATTGCCAGTATTTTGATAGGTGTAGCTATTTTTGGATATGCAAGCTGGGCTTTGGTGAGGTTTATTAATAAATCGAAAAAGGGAAAATGTGCTGCCTGTGACCTGAAAAATTCATGTTCAAGTCAGTGTGGAATTCCTCCGGAAGTGAAATAAATGTTTGTAAAAACTGCTATCGAGGATGATGGCAGTTTTTGTTCTTTAAATTTGAATGATGCGGGGAACTTGTGTAAAATTACACTAGATGCAATTGAAGGAAGGGCTTAAAATGACCAGGGATGAAATTATTATGCAGGTTTCTGAAAAGCTTCGCCTGATTCGGACTGAAGCAGGGTATACGCAGGATAAAATGGCGGATATTATTGGTGTATCGAAGAAAACACTTGTGCAAATTGAAAAAGGAAGAGTTCTTGCCAACTGGTCTACTGTAGTTTCGATTTGTGCCCTTTTTCGAGAAACGGAAACGGTCCAATTTTTATTTGGAAACGAGCCCCTAGAAGTGTTAGAAACAGTTGCCCTCGATGGCATCGATCTCCGTAAAACCAAAACGTTGGGCGGTCGGGTTTGGTGGAGAGTGCTAACACAGAAAAATGGATTTATTCTCCAACAAAATATTTTAAGTAAACATTTTCGGATACTAGATGAGCGAAATTACCGCATCTTTAGCAGTTTTGATGAAAAGCTTTCAAAACAGCGCTTTAAAGAATTATCAAAGAGTGAATAATAATGAAGAAATGGAAAAGATGGGCTCCAACGCTCATCTTTTTTTCGTAACCTAACCGACATAAAAGCAAGCAAAATATCGAAAAGTATACCTGTTATAGAGATTACAGATAAAGGATGTCATCGAATTGGTATTTAAAGATAAAGTGATTGCCATTTTTAAGAACTGGAAAAAGTGGCATTTGCTCCAAATAATCGTTTTACTTGTGCTAATTTTGATTCTAAGTTTTTTTGGACTTCTAGCTTATTTTTCTAAGGATGCCGATATTTCAGAGCTAAAAAATGAGCTTCCACAGCCTACCGTTTTTTATGATGTCAGTGGGAATGTGGCAAGTAAGGTGTCTGCCAATAAAAATGAAGGTGTTCCAATCAAGGAAGTTCCCGATTCAATGAAAAATGCCATCGTTGCCATCGAGGACCATCGATTTTACCGACATAACGGTGTTGATTTAATTGGTACGTCTAGAGCTCTTTTCCGTGATCTAAAAGCAGGCGGAATGGTCGAAGGCGGCAGTACGATCACACAGCAATTGACGAAAAATACAATTCTTACTTCTGAAAAAACTCTGAAAAGAAAAATGCAGGAAGTATTTTTAGCCATTGCAGTTGAAAGGGAATACACGAAACAAGAAATACTACAAATGTATTTAAACCAAATTTATTTTGGAAATGGTGCCTATGGAATTAAACAAGCTGCCGGCAAATATTTTGCTAAAGAGGTTAAAGACCTGTCAATAAGCGAATCTGCATTATTAGCTGGATTAATTAAAGCTCCATCGGCACTTAATCCATACGAGCATATGGAACAAGCGACGGAGCGCCGCAATCTGGTGTTAGTGCAAATGAAGCAGCAAGGGTTTATTTCCAGCGACCAATATGAAAAGGCAAAACAGGAAAAAGTGGTTTTGAATGATAAAGGCGGCGACCCGTTCCGCGGGAAATACCCATATTATGTCGATCAAGTATTAGATGAGGCCATTCGTGAGTACGGGTTTACCCAGGATGAATTACTGACAGGCGGCTATCAAATTTATACAGAGCTTGATCCAGCGATGCAAACGGCGATGGAGAGTTCTTATACGAATGATGCCTTATTTCCAAATGGTCAAGATCCTCTTGTGCAAAGCGGGGGTATTTTAATTGATCCCAAAACTGGCGGGATCAGGGCACTTGCCGGTGGAAGAGGAGAGCATACCTTTAGAGGCTATAATCGTGGCTCCCAATTAAAAGCGCAGCCAGGATCTTCCTTTAAACCTTTGGCCGTCTACACCCCGGCACTTGAAGAAGGCTGGAAAATAACGGATATGTTAAAAGACGAGCAAATGAATTTTGGGAATTATCAACCTAGTAATTACGACCATCAATATGCAGGAGAAGTCCCGATGTATGAGGCGGTAAAGGAATCAAAAAATGTCTCTGCTGTTTGGCTCCTTAATGAGTTAGGGATTGAAAAAGGGATAGATTCCGTAAAGCGATTTGGTATTTCATTAGATAAAGAAGATGCGAATTTATCAATGGCCCTTGGCGGCTTGCATAAAGGTGTTTCTCCATTGAACATGGCTGAAGCCTTTTCCGTTTTTCCGAATAACGGTGTAAGGATCAAAGCGCATGTGATTAAAAAAATTGTGGATGCCGATGGGACGATCGTGGCTGAATGGAAGGTTCAAAAAGAGCAAGTTACGACAAAAGCTGTAACCGATAATATGACGACGATGCTGCTTGGTGTGGTCGAGCAGGGGACAGGAAAACCGGCACAAATACCCGGACGTGAAACGGCAGGGAAAACCGGTTCTACTCAGGTTCCAATTAAAGGAATCAATGGCTTGAAGGATCAATGGTTTGTCGGCTATACACCGCAGTTAGTGGGTGCCATTTGGGTTGGCTATGATAAAACAGATGCTGAGCATTATATAACGCCAACCAGCGGTACAGGATCATCGGTTATTTTCCGTGAAGTCATGAAAGAAGCTTTAAAAAATTCACCAAACGAAAGCTTCAAGGTGCCTCATATTTCTTCATTTATTGAACAGAGAAAAAAGGAAGAAGAAAAGAAAAATGGTTTCCAAGAGAAATTTAACAATGAAGTGCAAAAATGGGAAGAAAAATGGAACAAACAAAAAGAGAAGTGGAAGGACAAAGGGAAAGACAAGGGTAAAGGGCATGATAATGGTCATTAACCTCCAGGAAAGGCGCGGCGGAGTTCGTGCGTGAGAATGTATGTACATTTATTGACATTTATCTAAAATAAAACGAAGCTAAAAATTAGTGTGAACGAAATTCTATTTTATTCGTCTAAATGATATAGAGATAAGCAAGGTTGATGGGGGAAAGAGAGGGCTATTGCCGAATGGATGCATTGATTAAAAATGCGAAAAAAGGGGACCATCTTGCTTTTGCCATGTTGTTTAAAGAGAATTATCCATTCCTTGTAAAGTATTTAATGAAAATTACAATGAATCCCGATACTGCCGAAGAACTAGCACAGGAGACAATGGCGAAATGTGTGCAGAAGATTCACCTTTATAATGGTCAGAGTAAATTTACCACATGGCTGATTTCAATCGCGACAAATACATATATTGACCAATGTCGAAAATTGAAGCGAGAGAAAAACTGGCAGGGACAAGAGGAAGTATTTCGTAAGTTGAAATGGCATTTTGAAAGCAGGAATGAAGAATGGAATGACGCTCTTGAGGCGCTCGGGAAGCTGCCTGAGGACGTTCGGATTCCCATAATTTTGAAGCATTATTATGGGTATTCATACGAAGAAATTGGAGATTGGATGAAAATTTCTCCCGGAACAGTTAAATCAAGGGTGCATAATGGAATAAAGTCAGTCAGAAGGGAGCTGAAGCTGGGTGAAGAAACAGAAAGTCATTATACTCGACAACGAACAGCAAAATAAACAAGACTTTGATACTATTCACGAGCTGCAAGAGGGGTTACAAAGAATCGATCAATTCCCTGTCTATTCGCCCAATTTACAATGGTTTGAACAAATGGTGATTCAAGAGCAGCAGACCAAAAGGAAAAAATTATTTAGAGATTTATCGGTCTTTTTTATGATTGCATTGATCATTTTAAGTGGAATGATTATAACCCTATATCAAATGCCAGTTATTTTTATTCTTGTGCAAATTATCACCACCCTCTTTATCGTGGTATACACAAGTGTTCGGCTAATAAAGAAGGCGAATCAGATATGAACAAGGACCTTTCACTCGTCACAATTATTGTTGTTGTCGTAATTTTATTAACGCAAAGCATATATTTATTTATGGATGCAAGGAAGCGCAGCCATAATTATTGGCTCTGGGGAATTGTCGGTCTGATTCAAGCCCCAATGCCGACCCTGTTTTACTTAATTTTTGTTAGAAAAATATTCCGCAAAAACAATCGGAAAAAGGGGGATTCAAACTATGATGATTGTTACGACTGATTTCTTACCAGGTAAGGAAGTTAGGGAACTAATCGGTTTTGTAAAGGGGAGCACTGTCCAATCAAAACATATTGGCAAGGACTTAATGGCAGGACTCAAAACCATTGTCGGCGGTGAAATAAAGGAATATACAGATATGCTGGATGAGGCAAGACAAAAAGCAATTGAAAGAATGATGGAGGAAGCAGAGAATTTAGGGGCGAATGCCATCATTGGAATGAGATTGCAATCCAGCTCCGTCATGCAAGGTGCATCGGAAATTATTGCATATGGAACGGCGGTATGGGTGGAATAAGTGATGTTTAATCAGTGTCTGTTTATTGCATAATCGGCAACAATTCTGAAAAATGGGAATTGACTTTTAAAACGACTGGTGATAATCTAACAAAGGAAGAAAAAACAGGAAAGGGAGGGTTACAAAATGAACAGATTCATTCAATCTTTGTTATCAATTGAATATTTGAACGTAACCTGCCCACGGAAAATTTCCTGCTGACTTTTTTATGGAAAGCCAATAAATGACCAATAACACAGGTTGCGTTCTATTTTGACACGTGACGTGTGTTTTTTTGTCCCTTTTTTTAGAAGGAGGCATACTGCACAAATGCGGTATGTCTTTTTTAATAATTTTTATAAATGAGGAGGAACAAACAATGTTACTACGACTCGAGGTACGTCTAGCACACACAATAGGTGAGACAGAAGGCGGATAGTAAAACAAAAGGGGGAAGAGAACGATGTTTTCGGTATTAAAAAAATTAAGTTGGTTTTTTAAAGAAAATTGGCAGCGATATGTGATCGCTGTAACGCTCTTAACAATAGTAGGTATATTAGATGTTATGCCGCCAAAATTAATTGGTAAGGCGATTGATGATATCCATGTAGGTGCCATAAGTGAAGTGAAAATAGCACGGTATCTTGGCATTCTTCTGATCATAACGGTTTCATCCTATGGTATCACCTATATTTGGCAATATAAATTATTTGGGGGAGCATTTCTGGTAGAAAGAAAAATGAGGTCACGCTTTGTGAAGCACTTATTAAAAATGACCCCGGCCTTTTATGAAAAAAATCGAACAGGTGACTTAATGGCCCGTGCGACGAACGACTTAAAAGCCATCTCAATCACTGCGGGTTTTGGAATCTTGACACTTGTGGATTCTAGTGTCTGGATGCTGACCTTGCTAATTACAATGGGACTTTTTATTAGCTGGAAACTGACATTAGCAGCGATTATTCCGCTGCCCATTATGGCTATTTTAATGAAAATATACGGAAAAAGAATCCATACCCGCTTTATGGAAGCACAGGATGCCTTCGGCGAGCTAAATGATCGGGTGCTTGAATCGGTAGCAGGTGTCAGGGTTATCCGAGCATACGTGCAGGAAAAGGCCGATAGCAATCGGTTTCACCAGCTGACAGAAGATGTTTACCATAAAAATATTAAAGTAGCAAAAATTGATGCCCTATTCGATCCAACGATAAAGATACTCGTTGGAGTCAGTTATTTAATTGGTCTCGGGTATGGTGCATATTTGGTTTTCCATCAAGCGATTAGCTTGGGAAATCTTGTTTCCTTTAATGTCTACTTGGGGATGCTGATTTGGCCGATGTTTGCGATTGGCGAGTTAATCAATGTGATGCAGCGGGGAAATGCCTCCCTGGACCGCGTCAATGAAACCCTTAGCTACGAGGCGGAGGTCAGCAATCCAGTTAATCCGGTTCCGGTCACTGATGCTGAACGAATTGATTATCAAAAGGTAACCTTCCGTTATCCTTCCTCTAAAACTAAAAATCTTGAAAATGTTGATGTAGAACTGCTGCAAGGTCAGACATTGGGGATCGTCGGTAAAACGGGAAGCGGAAAGACTACGTTTATTAAACAATTATTAAGACAATACCCACTTGGAGATGGTGAGGTATCCATCGCGGGCGTTTCGCTAGAGGAACAAACAGTAAACCAGGTTCGCAGTTGGATTGGCTATGTACCGCAGGACCATGTGCTTTTTTCAAGAAGTGTGAAGGAGAATATCCTTTTCGGCAGAAATGATGCAAGCGATGAAGATCTTGAGACGGCAATCGATTTAGCAGCGTTCCGCAAAGATTTAGAAATGCTTCCAGAAGGCTTAAGTACGCTTGTAGGTGAAAAAGGTGTGGCCTTGTCCGGCGGCCAAAAGCAGCGGATCTCGATTGCCCGTGCACTTATTAAAAATCCGGAAATTCTCATTCTCGATGATTCCTTATCAGCAGTTGATGCCAAAACAGAAAAGAGAATCATAGACAACATCCGTGATGTAAGACAAGATAAAACAACGATTATTACCACGCATCGGATGTCAGCTGTTCAGCACTCCGACCACATTATTGTCCTAGATGAAGGAAGAATTGTCGAAGAAGGGACACATGAACAGCTCTTGGAACTAGGCGGATGGTACAGTGAACAATTTTTACGGCAGCAGATTGAACGGAAAGCTGAAGAGGGGGTGTCAGCATGACAACAGGCAAACGATTAATCGGGTACGCACTTGCTTATAAAAAAATTATTTTGGCGGCATTGTTCATGCTGACCATTTCAGTCGTAACGGATCTAGCAGGGCCGTTTATTGCAAAAAACATCATTGATCAGCATATTTTAGGGATAGAATCTGTTTGGTATGAAACCTCCAATAGTAAAAAGGCAGTAAACTATAACGGGAAAGTGTACAAAAGAGAAAAGTATTTTTCTACAGGCGAGCAAAAGGGGAATCAAGCGCGGATTCTCCAAGTTGGTTCTAAGTTCGTATTTATTGAACAAGAGATTAAATTTGATGGAAAAAGAAGCTTAAAAGAAGGCATTTTACTCATAAAAAAAGGTGCACAAGAAGCGGAATATCAGGCGAAAATTATTAAGGGGTCTGAGCTGTTAAGGTTTTACCAACCGGAGATTCCAGCGATTTTTCAATTATTAGCCTTCTATTTTGGGCTCCTCGTGGTATCAGCGATTTTTCAATACGGAGAACGTTATTTTTTGCAAAAATCAGCGAACCGGATCATCCAAAAAATGCGTGAAGATGTTTTCGGTCATATTCAACGGCTGCCAATCAACTATTTTGATAATTTGCCAGCCGGAAAAGTGGTGGCACGAATCACAAATGATACGGAAGCGATCCGTGAACTTTACGTAACCGTCCTGGCCACATTTTTCACCAGTGCGATTTATATTACCGGTATATATGCGGCCTTGTTTATTTTGAATGTGAAACTTGCGGCGATTTGTTTATTGCTGCTGCCAATCCTGTATGCATGGATGTTAATTTACCGGAAGTATGCTTCAAAATATAACCGTGTCATTCGTTCGCGGAATAGTGATATTAACGCGATGATCAATGAGTCGATTCAAGGGATGAGTATTATTCAGGCATTCAGCCGCGAAAAAGAAACAAAAGCAGATTTTGAAAAGCTTAACCACGAACAATTTACCTATCAAAATAAATTGTTAAGTTTAAATGCTTTAACTTCACATAACCTTGTTGGGATTTTAAGGAATCTCGTCTTTGTGGCCTTTATTTGGTATTTCGGCGGTTTAGCACTTACTCCATCAAATATCATCTCACTAGGGGTACTGTATGCGTTTGTTGATTATGTGAACCGTCTATTTCAGCCAGTTCAGGGCATTGTCAATCAATTGGCCAATTTGGAGCAGGCGCTCGTGGCCGGTGAACGGGTGTTTAAATTGATGGATGAGCCTGGCGAAAATGTCAGCAGTGAGCGAATTGACCGTTATAAAGGGAACGTAACCTTTGATCATGTTTCATTTGGCTATAAAGAAGGAGATTATGTCCTCAAGGATATTGATTTTGAAGCAAAGCATGGTGAAACGGTTGCCCTTGTAGGTCATACCGGTTCTGGAAAAAGTTCGATTATGAATTTACTTTTCCGCTTTTATGATTGCCAAAAAGGAAAGATTCTAATTGATGGCAAAGATATCGAAAGTATTCCGCGTCAGACGATTCGTAATCACATGGGCATCGTCTTGCAGGACCCCTATTTATTTACGGGGACAATTGCTTCGAACGTAAGCTTAAATGATCCATCGATTACGAGGGAAAAAGTCGAAAAGGCGTTACGAGATGTTGGGGCAGAAAAGGTGTTCAAGAATTTAGAAAATGGTTATGACGAACCGGTCATTGAGAAGGGCAGTACCCTTTCAAGCGGGCAGCGGCAGTTGATCTCATTTGCCCGTGCACTTGCTTTTAATCCAGCTATTCTGATTCTAGACGAAGCAACCTCCAGTATTGATACCGAAACTGAAGCGCTTATTCAGGAGGCAATGGATGTTTTAAAGAAAGGCCGAACAACCTTTATCATCGCCCATCGATTATCCACCATTCGCAATGCCGATCAGATTCTTGTATTGGATCGCGGGACGATTGTGGAAAGAGGAACGCATGATGAATTAATGGCGACAAAGGGAAAGTATTATCAAATGTATCAACTCCAGCAAGGCGGTACAGAATTAGCAGGATAATAATATTTAGCTGGCTCTATTTAGGAGAGCCAGCTTTTTGTTAGAGTATAAGTTCCGATTCGCCGATAAATCATAAAAATCCGTCGATAAATAACCATTAGTATGTAAGTCCAACTCGTGCCTCAATAAATTCATCACTAAAAAGCTGCTGAAAGGCAAAATCGCCGGTGTCATAAACCGAAATGGACGAAGGATTTTCGGGTAAAACGTCCTTTTCATAGCGATATGTGCCCAATCTTTCGCCGACAGGCAAATAGGTGGGACAAACCACCGTCCAATCAAGCCCCGAATCCTTTAATAACAAATAAGCCTTTAAATGTTCCTCTGCATCCTTTGTGCTTTTTCGCTTTGACTCAGCAGATTGAAACCGGTATAAATGCGGCGCTGAACGAGCCTGCAGAATGCCCGCTGTGCCAATGGTAATAATCCGCGTCATTCCATTCCTTTTCATATGCTTAATAATGACGGGCATGGAATCGGAAAGGGTTGTCCCTCCATCTGTATTTAAGGCACTAATCACAGCATCCTTGCCGTAAAGTGCTTGGGCAATCACCTCTTCGTTTAGAACGTTCCCTTCAGTAACCGTAAGGCCTGCAGCCACTTTGTTAAATTTCTCTGAATCTCTTACTACAGCATGAACAGAAAGATGATGTGATAATGCATTTTCAAGAATCACCGAGCCAACTCTTCCTGTTGCCCCCAATAGGCAAATGTTCACAAAAAATTCACTCCTTAGTCACTAAAGTGTAATTTCTATCACTTGTTACCCCTACCCCTTATGATAAGTTAAACATGATATTTAAAATAAATTAGGGTGGGAAGTATATGTCAGATTACTCAGTTGTATTAGCCATCGGCAGTTTTTTAATCCTTTCTTATTATATCGGATATACCATTTATAGCGCATAGGCTGCAGACAAAATGTCTGCAGTTTTTTTATTTTTAATAAAATGGATACAACTGGGTATATATATTGAAGTAGTACGAATTTGTGAGGTGGAATCCACGTGGAGAATTATCGAGTTGAAAAAGATACACTTGGTGAGGTTCGGGTGCCGATGGACAAATATTGGGGGGCACAGACACAGCGAAGCAAGGAAAATTTTAAAATTGGCACCGAAAAAATGCCATTGGAACTCATTTATGGACTTGCTTTTATTAAAAAGGCGGCCGCGGCTGTTAATTTTAAATTAGGAAAGCTTAGCGAAGCAAAAATGCAGGCGATTCAAAAGATATGTGATGATATTCATCATGGTAACTTGGATGAACATTTTCCATTAGTCGTCTGGCAAACAGGAAGCGGCACCCAGACCAATATGAATGTGAATGAGGTGATTGCGAATCGCGCAAATCACTTATTAAAGGAACAGAGCAGCGCAGAAAAAATTCATCCCAATGACGATGTCAATATGTCGCAAAGCTCCAATGATACGTTTCCAACGGCGATGCATATTGCAGCTTATATGAAAATTACAGAAACTCTAATCCCGGCAATCCAAGAAATAAAACATACCCTCCATGAAAAAGAATTAGCTTTTTCAGCAATTGTAAAAATTGGCAGGACACATTTACAGGATGCCACACCGCTGACACTTGGACAGGAGATTAGCGGATGGCGGGCAATGCTTGAAAAAAACGAACGAATGATCAAGGAAGCAAGTGCCTATCTCCTCGATTTGGCGATTGGCGGGACAGCGGTTGGGACCGGAATCAATGCTGATCCACAGTTTGGCGAAAAAGTTGCTGAGCAGATTTCTACTCTTACAGGCCATGCTTTTCGCTCTTCAGAAAATAAATTTCATGCATTAACTAGTCATGATGAAATTGTTTTTGTCCACGGGGCGCTAAAGGCGTTGGCTGCAGATTTAATGAAGATTGCCAATGATGTCCGCTGGCTCGCAAGCGGGCCAAGAAGTGGAATTGGCGAACTAACCATCCCGGCTAATGAACCTGGCAGTTCGATCATGCCTGGAAAAGTGAATCCAACTCAAAGTGAGGCCTTGACGATGACAGCATGCCAAGTGTTTGGCAATGATGCGACTATCGGCTTTGCCGCAAGCCAAGGAAATTTTGAACTGAATGTATTTAAACCGGTGATCATTTATAATCTTATCCAATCTATCAGGCTTCTTGCAAATGGAATGCAATCTTTTAATAAAAATTGTGCGGTGGGGCTTGAGGCAAATATGGAAATTATTAAGGAACATGTTGACAGGTCTTTGATGCTGGTAACGGCATTAAACCCTCATATTGGCTATGAAAAAGCCGCAGAGATTGCCAAGCTTGCCTTTAAGGAAAATAGTACGTTGAAAGAAGCAGCCCTTAAAACTGGATATGTTACTGATGAGCAATTCACCGAATGGATGAAGCCTGAAAAAATGGTATAAAACACTACATGAAAGCCCCCTCCAGTAAGGGAGGGGGCTAAGCCATATTATTAATTTGTTAAATAAAGTTTGCTAAAAATTATCGTTGGAACCCGCCCATTTGAGATTCAGCCATTTGAACAAGGCGCTTTGTAATTTCTCCACCGACAGAACCGTTAGCACGTGAAGTAGTATCGGCACCAAGATTTACGCCAAATTCTGATGCAATCTCGTACTTCATTTGATCAAGTGCTTGTTGAACGCCTGGTACTAAAAGTTGATTAGAGTTGTTGTTACTTGCCATAGTTGAATAACACTCCTCTTAATAAGTTTGGGGTCAGTATGGAATTGAACCATATGATTGCCGCCTTGGCCTAACCCATATTATTAACTGTTTCCTTTTAGTAAATGGTTGGATGTTCCGGAGTTGCACCGGTTACTACCCTTGTTGGCTTCATCCATCGGTGTAATTGTTGCTTTGTAATCTTTATTATGATTAATTCTTGGAGATCTATTCGAAATACTATTTAGTAATTTATTCCACTACATAGAGCAAATAAACTAACACAAACTATACTTATTAACTAATTAAAGGGTGAAACGTATGGAGATATGCCCAGTTTGTAATGGTTTAAGGGAGCTCTACTTATTGTGTTCAAATTGCGGGGAGCCTATGATGGAAAGCGGAAGGCTCATGGATTTTTATGATAATTATAGTCCATATATGGAGATTAATTTAATGAAGATGGAGGACGGGTATCCAGATACAAATTCCGGTCAAAAGTGCCCCCATATATACAGGTGTCCTGCTTGCCATTCGGATGAAGTCATTTTTATAAAAGAATAATCCCCGTTAAAAGACTAACGGGGATATCAGACTTAAATTATTTTTCGTTAAGTGTTCTAATCCGTGATTCTGTGTCAGCATCAAAGAAATGAGCCTTGTTTAAGTCAAACGCAAGGTCTACAGTATCACCAGGATGGACATCTGCACGTGAATCAAGGCGGGCAACAAAGTCCTGACCTCCAACACTTGAATATACCATCAATTCTGCACCAGTTAATTCTGCTACATCAACCTTGGCTTTGATCTTAGTTCCAACAGATGCTTCAATAAATACAGGCTCATCATGAATGTCTTCCGGGCGTACTCCAAGGGTAATCGGTTTGCCAACATAACCTTGTTCACGCAAGAATTTCATTTTACCTTCTGGCACCGCAATGGAGACATTTTCAATCACAAATTTTCCATCTTCAAGTTTACCATTAAAGAAGTTCATCGCAGGTGAACCGATAAAGCCGCCAACAAAGACATTTTCTGGCTTTTCATATACTTCTTTTGGTGAACCAACCTGCTGAATGACACCGTCTTTCATAACAACTAATCTTGTTGCCATTGTCATTGCTTCAGTTTGGTCGTGCGTAACATAGATCGTAGTTGTATCTAAACGACGGTGAAGCTTAGCAATCTCGGCACGCATTTGCACACGAAGCTTAGCATCAAGGTTTGATAATGGTTCGTCCATTAAGAATACCTTTGCATCACGGACAATCGCACGACCTAAGGCAACACGCTGACGCTGACCACCTGAAAGTGCTTTTGGTTTACGAGTTAAGTAAGCCTCTAAGCCAAGAATTTTTGCGGCTTCTTGAACGCGGCGCTCAATTTCATCTTTTGGAAATTTACGAAGCTTCAAGCCGAAAGCCATATTATCATATACAGTCATGTGCGGATATAGTGCATAGTTTTGGAAAACCATCGCGATATCACGATCTTTAGGAGCGACGTCGTTGACCCGTTTTCCATCAATAAAAAAGTCACCTTTGGAGATATCTTCAAGACCGGCAATCATCCGAAGTGTAGTGGATTTACCGCAGCCGGATGGACCGACAAACACGATAAATTCCTTATCATCTATATGTAAATTGAAATCTTGAACTGCGGTTACTTTATTATCGTAAATTTTATAAATATGATCTAATTTTAATTCTGCCATTTGTAATTCCTCCCTGTTTATCTTGTACCTTTAGTTTACAGGGATATGTTCGAAATCCATATAGACAGGTTGCACAAAGATTGAAAGCGCTCTTTTGGGCACATTGTCACTCAAGTTTATCTCCATGTATATGGTGGGAGTTGAACCACATCCTAGTTTTTTTGATTCTGTTCAAAAAGAAGACAGGCTAAAAAGACGGTAAAGGCTCCGTAAAAGTCCTTTAACCCAATTCCTGTTTTCTCGGTAAATTTATCAATCCGGTATTGAAGTGTGTTTCGGTGGATATACAGTTTTTTAGCCGTCATACTGGCATTCGAATTGTTTTCAAGAAACACCTTGATCGTCGAAAACATTTCCGGGTCTTCGCGGAATACCTCGACGATTTCTTGACTGCCCCTATATTTTAATTCTTCCGGCAAATGATGTGCTAAATAAGCTGGGAACACTCGTTCAAATGTAAAAATGGTTGAATTGCCAAGTTTTGAAATAGCAAATGAAAAGTATTCCTGTTCAAGAAGAAATTTTGTCCGCATCGCTTCTGAAAGGAGATTCAGTTTCCCAATGAAAAAGGAGATTTTTACGTAAAAATCGCTTTCCAATGTTTCAGACATCGAAATTAATTCTTCCTCTGAAAGTGAAATCTGTTTTTTCTCTTCAACTACAATTCCCCTGCTGGCACTCTCCCAAATAATGATGACTTCCTCAGTAAAAAATCCTTTTAATGCAGATTCAATTTCCACTTGATTCACTTCATCGCCGTGAATAGAGAATTGAATAAACCTTATATAAGTCTCAGAATGATATTGAGGGGGAGGGGCATTTAAAAAGAGATATTCATGCCATCCTTTTTCTGCGGCAGAGGCTCTGGATACTTGGAATTCACCTAATTTGTAAAGTACTTTCAGCAGGTTTAATTCCTTTTCACTCACTGCCGTTTTCGGAATGCCAATCCATTCATTCTCGGCCTCACTAAAGAAGTAATGGAATTGCTCCGAAGGTATTTCGGGTAGACTGGGAAACAAGATGGAATTTTTAAATAGTGACAATAATTTTCTTAGCACGTTTCATTCCTCATTATCAAAAGTTTTTTTCACTATTATACCAATAGTGATGAATGGGATAAAAATAAAAAAGGCTGTGCCTTCAAAGAGGCCAGCCTAATTGGATGAAATATTAATCGCACTCATATGGGGGTTGTTCTTCAATGAGGTCGCGAGCTTCTTCAATATTTGTCGTATCATGACGGGCATGTACGGAGCCGCCGGACATACCCTCATTAATCATGCGGTCAATATCCATATAGGCCATTTCTCTGCCCTCAAATGCAGAGCCTTCATTCGTCAGCTTTTCTTTTCCCTTTTCCATGACCATCCATCCTTTCCTGTTTTTCGTATATATTTTGCGGAAAGGAGAAAATTTCATGCACTTTAAGGTTAATTTGTTTTATTCATAAACATGGTAAAGCATTAATTCATGGATTTGACTTGTTAATGCCTCGATATCTTCTTGCTCGGGTGTATTTGTTGTCCATTCGATTTTCCCCGTTTGGTGGTAGACCCCCGTAATTCGTTGCTTTTTATGGTAAAAGGAAAAATTCCAGCCAGGAATATTCTTATTTTCAAATAATGGTTTGAATTGGAAGTGCGTTAGCATCTGTCAAATCCCCCTTTGATTACATCAAGCATACTTATAGCTTACCTGTTTTGGGGGATTATTTAAATAGAATTTTTCCTTATTTCTGAATATCTGTCAGCTGAAGGAATAAGCGGCAAAGCTGCTCAATTTTCCTCTCCTCAATTTCCGTTTCATCAAAGCTCATTGGTTTCGAATTTACTTCGTATATATAGTATTGACCGGAATTACTTACTCCCGCATCAATAGAAAATTCTCCGAAATAGCCAAATTGGTCTGATAGGGCCTTGCCAATATGGGGAACAATTGTTTGAATAAACTGGTCGTGTTCGTTTGCTTGCAAAAGTTTATAGGGTAGTAGTTTGCCGCCGGCCGGAATATGGGTGGTGATCGCCTGCTCCTGGGATTGCCTTATGCCAATCCCAGTTAGAACGTACTCATCATGATTGGCGTGAGCTAGGATGCGAAAGTCAAAACGATCACCTTCATACTCAGCAGATATAATTTCCTCCTGTGCCAAATAGTTTTTTTCAAGCAGCTCCTTGTTCCAACACTCCCAAAAATGGTTAAAGGATTGATAGTTTTCTTGGCTATTTATTCCATCAAGTTCAATTCTTGATGGGCTATTCATCCGCAAACGAAAAATCCCTTTTCCTTTTGAAGAAAGCCGCGGCTTTAAGTAAATGCCTTTAAGGTTTTTTAAAAAGGAATACAAATTTTTTTTATCATCAGCGAGGATGGTTTGTGGTAAATAAAGCCTTAGAATGTCATGGTTTATCAGCAACTCATAAAGTTGATATTTATCTATAAAACAAGGGTTAAAAAAGGGAATGTTCCTTGCTTTTAAACTAGAAAAAAAACGCTGGCATTGGTCGTTCTGCTCTGATTTGCGAAAAGGGATCCGATTATATACAAGGTCGGGGTATCGGAATCGCCTCTTTTGCCAGCGATTGTCATCAGGTGAAAAAGTATAGCCGATAATAAAATCTTTCTCTATTTCTTGAGGAATAAAGACAAAGCTTATTCCATTTTGTGAAATAAGCTTTTTTTGCAGCTCGATAAAAAGCGGGCCGTTACCTGCGATTGTCCCATTTGAATTTCGTGCAGTCAAAATGCCAATCAGTGGAGTGGGATGGTTATCCTTCATTTAAATAATTCCTCTGGATGTAATAAGGATTGCTCGGTAAGAAAAACAGCAAAAGCAATCGATAATTTACGTGTTAGGAAGTCAAATTCTTTTAATTCCGGATGACTGAAAATGGACCTTCCTGGTTTGGAATTGGCTTCAAAAAGCCAAACATCGCCGTTTCGATCGATGCCTAAATCAAAGCCAATCTCACCAATAATCCCTTCAATATTTGTATCAAGGGCAGTACTTAGCAGGAGCGCCGCATTCGATAGTTTTTCAGTAAATAAATCACATTCTTCATTAGGAAAAATTTCATTAATGGTTTTAATATCCCCACCGCTTCGTGCGTGTGTAGTTACACTGCCTTGTCCTGCGATTTTCGCAGCTATAGCTGTTACATGCCATTTTCCAAGGTCGTCTTTGTTCGTATGAACGCGAAAATCAACAGAGCGCTGTTCGTTTCTGATCAAGTGAATCCCTTGCTGGACCAACATTCTATCTAGCGATTGATTGGCGAACACTGATTGGAACAAGCGCTCCAAGGTAGAATATTTTCGTAAGCGATTTACTTCGCGATTGTCTTGAAAGCGGCAATAATAATCGTCTGAGTATTTGTCATATATGACCTGGTGCACACCTAGACCTAGACTGCCGTTTTTGGGTTTAATAAAAATATGGCCATATTTTGAAAGCATCGTTTCTATGGAAGAAAAGGATGTAAACGGGTAGGTCTCAGGAAGATAATGCGTAACTGAAGCATCCTGCTGCAGTCTTTCATAAATATCAAGTTTATTAAAAAAACCCGGATTATACCACGGGATGAGATATTCCTTTTGCAGTCGTTCCCTAATCTTGATTAATTTAGGATTTCCTTCGCTTTTTCGATTTGGGAGCCGGTCGTAAATCACATTTGGGAAGGGGACCTCAACTGTTTGCCATGCATGATCGTGAAAGAAGCAGCCCTCAATCGTTCCTTGCTCCCAGTCAATATGCTGTTCCCCAAAGACAAAAGGTAAGGCCCCGACCGATTTATTCACGGAAAGGAGTTTTGAAAAAAATAATGTTCTTTCGCCTATTGGCCGCTGGGGAAAGGAAGTAAATCCGGCTGTGAAGATCCCAACTAGCGGGCCGATATAGAGGATTTCATTTTCCAAAAAGGCATGCAGTGGTATGGTGAAAGGAGGAAACTGGATAGCCTCTTGAATTTTTCTGCTGATAACAATGCGATCATTTTGGTCAGGATGTGGAAGAAATTCGACCTCCATGGATTTCGACCCAAAGGCAATTCTTTTCATCTTTATATCCTGAATGACCTCTGGAGGGCAAAAAACAATCAATTGATCATTTTGAACCACTTCAATGAGATAATGTTTTCTCATAATAGTTCTTCCTTTCTATTTGCTCCGTCTGAGAAAGGTGCTTTCCATAAAGCAGTGGTGCAAGGTAAAGAGTCTCCTGTAAGTCTGGACGGGTGTGGAAAAGAACCTTCCTTCCCGGTTTTGAATTAATATCGAGAATCCAAATAGAACCATTTTTGGCGATACCGATATCAACGCCAATTTCAAATAATGGCAAAAACTCTTTTTCGAGTATAGCAGGGAGCTTGCTAAGGATAAAATCTACTTCTTGGCGTATATAATCTCCTTTAGCTGGTGGAAGGGAGGAAAGCCATTCAGAAAAGGTGATAACGGAACCACCGGCACTTATGTTTGATAAAATCCCGCCTGTACTTCCTATGCGAATCCCTCTGCCCCGTTCACCCCAAATCCCTTGCTCATTTTTTTGCAGGAGGATGCGGATATCAAATGGTTGCTGTTCATTAGTTGATAGTTCTAGATAAGGCTGCAATAGATAGCTGCGCTGTTTTAATAAAGGTTGCAGCCATTGAACGAGTTTGGCTTCATTTGGAAAAATTCGCGAAATAATCTTTTTTTGTTTTTCGGTTTTGACATGAATGGTTTTATCGTTTTTCTTAACATAATAAATGCCATACCCCTGTGCACCGTTTATTGGCTTTAATATAATTTTTTTCATCGAAGTTAGATAATTTAAAACGGTGCCCGGATCAGAAATAGATTGAGAACTAGGTAAATAGGAAGATAGCTCTGTGTTTTTTACTGCATTATACAATTCAAGTTTATTAGGGAGCCCATAACCTAGAAAAGTAATATCCTTTCTGTTCTTTAACCAGGATACAATCGGGAGGCATTGTTTGGAATGTTCATCCTCTCCGTAAAAGCAGCGATCGTAAACAATGGCAGGGATGGGTAACTCCATTTCCAGCCAACCTTTTGCTTTTGAATCAAATTTTTTCCCTTTAACCTGAAGGGTGTGTGGATCTATCTTAGATGGCATAAATCTAAAAACCTCCATGCCGCATGACTCGGCTAGGCTTGCCATCTCATTAAAATATGAAATTTCACTTTCCATACTCAAAGTCATAATTCCAAATGTAATCAATTATAGTTCCTCCTTTTACTCTTTGAGAATTGTCCAGCTCCAGGGCCAAGGCGCTTCCACTTTCTTATTCAAAAGCAAGCTTTGTACTAAACAAAATTATTGCCTTTGCAGACGGCCGTATATTTCCTAAACCATCCTCAAAGTTTTTGGAAGGTTTAGAATTCACCTCAATTACCCAAGGTTTTCGATCCTGATCGACACCGATATCGATACCAAGTTCTCCGGTTATTCCTTCTGAATTCCGGCTAATTGCCGAAGCGGTTTCAAGCGCTAATTCCTTCATGACTGACAGTACCTCTAAAGATTGCTTATGACTCATACAAAATCGTAAGGCATTCAAAGGCCTTGTAATCGTCCCGCCTCTTGCTAGATTGGAGACAAATTCCTTTTCAGCTGCAATCCTTGCTACCGTTGAGGTGACTGTCCATTGATTAGCTGGATTTTTGTGAACTAGTACTCTAAAGTCCATTGCCTTTAATTCGTGTGTAACTAATGTAATGCCTTGCTGGATAAGATAAATCCGATTATTGAGCAGCGGTTTGATTTGTTGGTAAATTTCTTCTAAAGGAAATCTTTGATTATTACTGCCAGACAAGGTCGTAAATGAAGTTTGAAATGAGTATTGGTGATCCGCTTCCCTTTTAAGTTTGATTATGTTCCTGCCTTGACTGCCATGAATAGGTTTTAAAAAAAGAGTGTCATATTTTTCAGAAAAGTCTTGAAAGGTTTCCTTCGAAAATAGGTGTGTCTCGGGAATATAAGGATCTAGTTGAATTTCATCCTTTAACTGTTCGTACACTTCCCATTTCGAAAGAAAGCGGTCATTAAAAAAGGGAATGCTGTACTTGTCAAGTTTTTGACGAAATTGCTGAAAAAGCTTCGAATATTCAAGTTTTCGGGAATGAATCCGGTTGTAGATGACATCTGGCATGGGAAGCTGTGCCGGAATCCACTTTTCATTCTCAAAGTAATATCCTTGGCTTGGAAATTTGTCATATGAAAATACGTAAAAAAAGCCGCCATTTTCCGTAATGCCGTGATGAAGTTCCTCACAAAACAAATGAACAGACCGAAAGTGAGGATCCTCCGTTTTATTTGAAGGGAAATCGGTTAGTAATCCAATCACGGGCCCGAGCTTTAGCGTGTAACTTTCCGGGAGAAACATTGCATGAAATTTATAGGCTTGAACGGGAAGATCTATCGCTTTTATCAAATCATCGGGAATATGAATCTCGTTAGCTGCCATTTCAACCGTTTGTACTGTTGTGGTAATCGTTTTTTGCCCTAACGCGATGTTTAACTCCCGGTGATCTTTTAAGTGTAAACGGGTAAACAATCGGTGGGACATTTGGATATGGCCATCTATTTTTTGTGTTGGTTTTTTAGGCTCTAATTTTATCGGGATTAATGAAAATGACATAATCACTCCTCATTTGCGAGTAAATGGGCATTTGCTGGTATAGTATCGTATGTGGGAACAATAGTGATGGTGATTTGAACATTCTCGCAATTAAATGCATAGTTTGTTATAGTTGTGAAGAATTGTTTTCAAAAAAGGAGTGACTAAAAATGGCAGTTAATTTATATGATTCCGCGTATGCGCTAGAAACAGCCATCCGTCAAAGTGCCGAATATACACAATTACAACAGGCATATAACGAGGTAAATGCTGACCCGGCAGCAAAGCAAATGTTTGACCAGTTCCGTCAAATTCAAATGAACTTGCAGCAAAAACAAATGATGGGCCAGGATATTTCTGAACAAGAAATCCAGCAGGCACAGGCAACAGTAGGACTCGTTCAGCAGAATCCAAAAATTTCGCGTCTTATGGAAGCAGAGCAGCGGATGAGCATGATTATTGGCGAATTAAACAAGGTCATTATGAAACCATTAGAAGATTTATATGGAAATATGTAAGCTTCATTTGAGAATGCCTTCGGTACGAATACCGGGGCATTTTTTATTAAACGCTAAAAAGCATAAACAAGTGGTGCAAGTTCCAAAGGCGCTTGCGCTTTTCTGTTCTATAAACGCCTGAAAACTCATAAAAGTGATAGTAGGGCAATTTCACCAAGAACAGGGGGCAACATAATGATTTATCGCTTGCTTGCGTTAAATATTGATGGCACGCTTCTTCAAACGAATGGGAAAATTCATAAGTCAACAAAAGAAGCTATAGAATATGTCCAGCAAAAAGGAATATATGTCACGCTTGTCACATCGCGCAGCTTCCCCTCAGCCAGAAAGGTGGCTAAGGCGTTAAAAATAAAATCACCGCTCATTACCCATCAAGGGGCCTATATTGCCGGCAACGAGGCAAAACCGATATATGTTAAAAGAATTAATGAGGACATTACTTATGATACAATCCGTTTTTTAGAGGCATTACCTTGTCAAATACGCCTTGTACATGAACAATTTTCATTAGCAAATAAGTTAAAGCTAAATAATCATTTATTAGCAAAAACAGTTTTTACTACAGGAGATCCTGTCTTCTATTCTCAACAATTTGTTTCTTCCTTAAGTGAATATTTACATGATCAGCCGGTTACACCGCCAAAGATTGAGGTCTATTTTGAAGAGAAACAAGACCTTAAGGATGCAAAAAATGCATTAGGTAATATGTTTACCGAGATTGAAGTCATCGAACTAGATTCATTGCGTCTGGATATTGTTCCTGCCGGTGTCTCAAAGCTGACCGGCTTAACGTATCTGGGAAATCAACTTGGCATCCGGAGAAGTGAAATGGTGTATATTGGGGATGGTTTGGATGACATTCCTTTGATTGAAGCAGCAGGCCTTGGTGTTTCAATGTGGAATGCCAACTTCGAGGTAAAACGAGCTTCCGACTGGGTAACAAGGTCAGAAAATGAACATGGTGTTGCCTATATGGTTAAGGAACATTTTCGCAAGCAGCAGCCAATTGAGTTTTTAAGAAAGATGAAAATAATAAAAAAATGAGTTCCAAGAGATATCATTGGCAATTGCCATTGGTATCTTTTTACTTGCAGCTTGAGAATGATTTCCACTGTATTGACCTTATTTTCCCGATTCTGTACACTAAAAGAAGTATAATTTGAAAGGTGATTTGATTGCGAATTTCGATAATAGGGTTAGAGGATGAAAGATTTAATCGGCCGCTGCAGCTAATTGCCAATTTGTTTTTTGAAGAAACAAAGATTATCATGGCAAATGCTGAAGAGGCTGATATTCAAATAAAATTTAATTTGCAGGTGCAGAATACTATATCTGTTTCAGCTGAATTAAACGACAAAGGCGGAAAATTACTTACTTCTGAGTATCAAAAAGAGGTGGTTCTGACCGAATCGGAAAAGGAAAGCTTCAAACAAATAAAAAATGCTGTTGCCCATGTATATTTAACTGTTCTCCAGGACTGGACAGGCATTACCCAAAAATGGGGTATTTTAACGGGAATCAGACCAACCAAATTACTTCATCGAAAAGTCCAGGAGGGAATTCCGTTACAGATAGCACATCAGCAATTAATGGATGATTACCTAATTACTGATGAAAAGATCTCGCTGATGCAGCAAATTGTTGAACGTCAGCTAGCCGTTGTGCCTGACCTGTACTCGCTTCAAAAAGAAGTTAGTATTTATATCGGGATTCCCTTTTGTCCAACAAAATGTGCTTACTGCACATTCCCAGCCTATGCCATTAACGGCAGACAAGGCTCTGTTGATTCCTTTTTAGGCGGGCTTCATTATGAAATGAAAAAAATTGGTGCCTGGCTGAAGGAAAAAGGTGTCCGAATTACAACGGTTTATTATGGTGGCGGTACGCCAACGAGTATTACGGCGGAAGAGATGGATATGCTTTATGAGGAAATGTATTTGTCGTTTCCGGATGTTGAAACGATTCGCGAAATTACCGTTGAAGCGGGTCGTCCGGATACCATAACGCCGGAAAAATTAGACATCCTAAACAAGTGGCATATCGACCGAATTAGTATTAATCCGCAATCGTATACACAAGAAACATTAAAAGCAATTGGAAGACATCATACTGTTACTGAAACGATCGAAAAATACCATATGGCCCGCGAAATGGGCATGAATAATATTAATATGGACTTAATTATCGGCCTGCCCGGTGAGGGGATAGCTGAATTTGCCCATTCCTTAGCCGAAACGGAAAAGCTGATGCCTGAGTCTTTGACTGTCCATACATTGTCGTTCAAGCGGGCATCTGAAATGACCAAAAATAAAGAGAAGTATAAGGTTGCGGAACGTGACGAGGTCGAAAAGATGATGGAGCTTGCTCAGGATTGGACGCAAGATCATGGCTATGTGCCATATTATTTATACAGACAAAAGAACATTCTCGGCAATCTTGAGAATGTCGGCTACTCGTTCCCTAAACAAGAAAGCATCTATAATATCATGATAATGGAAGAGCAGCAGACGATTATCGGACTTGGCTGCGGGGCGGCGAGTAAATTTATTGATCCAGTTACCGGAAAAATTACCCACTTTGCAAATCCGAAGGATCCGAAATCCTATAATGATGGCTTTGAAGCCTATACGGACGAAAAAATAAAAATACTAGACGAGTTATTCTCTGGAAAAGGTTCTCCTGCTTAAACTGAGCAGGAGAACTTTTTTAGTTCTTAATAAAGGATTAAATCTTCTGAATGTCGAATATTTATATGGATTGCCCCATACACTTCAACGGGGTAATTAAAACGCTTTCATATTTGGAGGGGGAAATATTCGCTATGATGCAAACACCTTTAACGATGACTCAGATGATCGAAAGGGCAGAAAAGTATTTTCCAAAGAAGCAAGTTGTATCAAGGACGGCAAGCGGCATCCACAGATTTACCTATAAACAAGTTGCCGAAAGAACAAGAAGACTAGCCGATAGCTTAACAAAATTAGGCGTTACAAAAGGTGAAAAGATAGGAACCTTAGCTTGGAACCATCATCGCCACCTGGAAGCCTATTTTGCCATTCCCTGTATGGGGGCCGTTTTGCATACTATTAACATCCGATTATCACCACAGCATATATCCTACATTATTAATCATGCCGAAGATAAGGTTCTCCTCATAGATTCTGACATCCTGCCATTACTAGAAAGCTGTGCTTCAGAATTAAAAACTGTTAAAGCATATGTTATCATGACCGATGAAAAAGAATTGCCGAAAACAACACTCTCACCTGTCTATCATTATGAACAGCTTTTAGCTGAAGCTAACCCGGAATTCAAATACCCGGAAAATCTTGATGAAAATGATCCGGCAGGTATGTGCTATACTTCCGCCACGACCGGAAATCCAAAAGGCGTAGTCTATTCCCATCGAGGGATTTTCCTGCACAGTTTGGCTCTAGGTCTTGCTGACAGCGCAGCTATCAGTGAAAAGGATATCGCGTTGACAGTTGTCCCAATGTTCCATGCAAATGCCTGGGGAATGCCGTTTGCGGGTGTATGGTTTGGTACCACACTTGTCCTTCCTGGGCCATATTTCACGCCTAAATTATTGGCGGAGTTAATTGAACAAGAAAAAGTGACGATTACGAGCGGCGTTCCGACAATCTGGCTCGGATTACTAAAAGAACTTGATGAAGGTTCCTATGATCTGAGCAGTTTAAGGGGCATACTTTGCGGCGGTTCGGCTGCACCAAAAGGAATGATTAGAGCCTTTGAGCAAAAATATAATGTGCCATTCATGCATGCCTATGGGATGACGGAAACAAGCCCGCTTGCGCTCTTCTCCACTTTAAAAAGCTACCAAGAAGACTTAGATTATGAGGAAAGACTAGAATTGCGGGCCAAACAAGGAACCATCGTCCCAGGTTTAGAAATGAAAATCCTTGGTAAGGACGGCGAAGTTGCTTGGGACGGCAAAGAAATGGGTGAATTGTGCATTCGCGGCCCATGGATTGCTTCTGAATATTATAAAGATGAGCGGACAAAGGGTGCATTTCACGATGGCTGGCTGCACACCGGTGATGTCGTAACGATTGATGAGGAAGGTTTTGTGAAAATCGTTGACCGGACAAAGGATTTAATTAAGAGTGGCGGCGAGTGGATTTCCTCAGTTGATTTAGAAAATGCCTTAATGGCACATGATGCAGTGTTTGAAGCTGCTGTTGTCGCAGTACCGCATGAAAGATGGCAGGAACGGCCGCTTGCTTGTGTCGTCTTAAAAGATACATTTAAAGGAAAAACAACAAAGGAAGAATTATTAGAATTTCTAACACCACAGTTTGCTAAATGGTGGATTCCGGATGAGATCCTTTTCCTTGATGAAATTCCGAAAACATCCGTTGGTAAATTCCTGAAGATGGCATTAAGAGATCAGGTACAAAAAGAAGTATCGCGAAAAAATTAATAAATAAGGGCAGGGGATTTTTCCTTTGCCTTTTGCTATGATGAAAAGAAAATTCAATATATTAAGAAAGCTTGTTTTTATTCGTTGTCTTTCCATATATAATGGAATTGAATGAAGAAAAAGGGAGGAATTTACCGTGTCAATCAATTTTGTAACAGATAAGGTAAATTTGAGGGTAGACGGCCGCGTTGCAACACTGGAAATGAACAGACCTGAAAGCTTAAACGCAATGGATATAGATGTCATTAAGGGCCTTGTTTACAAGCTAAAGGAAATTAGCGATTCAGATGATATTGATATTGTCGTGTTAACTGGAAGAGGCAAAGCCTTCTCAGCCGGCGGTGACATTAAGACGATGCTTTCAAATATGAATGAGAGCGATTTCTTTCCGGTCATGGATTGCATTAGTGAATTGATCATTACTCTTTATAGCATGCCAAAACTGACGATTAGTGCTGTTTCAGGTGCAGCAGCGGGCTTGGGATTTAGTTTAGCATTGGCAACAGACTATATTATTGCTGACAAAACCAGCAAGCTGGCGATGAATTTTATTGGCATTGGTTTAATACCTGACGGCGGTGCCCACTTCTTTTTAGAAAAACGATTAGGAGAAACGAAGGCAAAGCAGGTGATCTGGGATGGGAAAATGCTCAGTGCGGATGAAGCGTTAAAGCTGGGTTTGATTCAAGAGACAGCAGATGGTGAACTTCAGGATACTTTAGAGGCAAGAGTCGCAGATTGGTTAAGCCGTCCCGTTCAGGCGATGATTAAAACAAAAAAGATTATGGCTGAGAAGAACCGCCCGCAATTATTGAAAATTCTGGAGTTAGAAAAGTACGGGCAGCAAAAAATGCGTGAAACTCTTGATCATCAAGAGGGGATCAAGGCTTTTATTGAAAAAAGGAAACCAAGGTATATCGGAAAATAAAAAATAAAGAAGCTCATTTTAAACGTGAGCTTCTTAGTTTTTTTAAGCATGAAATAGTAGCAGTTTGCCGCTGGATGAAGTACAGCGATGTGTCTTTTCTAATAAGTTTTTCTCTGATAAAAGTTGTTCCCCTTGCTGCTTTGCCGCATCATCATTTTCCGCCTGGAAGGTTTCGTCTAATAGCTTTTCACCATTTGCTTCAAATGCTGTTAATTTATAAGACTTCATGTCTAAAACCCCTTTTAAAAATAATATACTACTATTTTTGCATAATTCTCAAAATAGTGCAAAAAGGAAAATGAAACCATTTTGTGATATATTCGTAGTAAAGAAAGGAAAGGAGTGTGTGAAATGGTTCTTAAACTTGAGAACGTCACGAAACGGTTTGGGCAATTCACAGCAGTTGACGACTTATCGTTAACGATTCCCGAAAAAGAAATGTTTGGTTTTTTAGGGGCAAACGGCGCAGGAAAAACCACCACTTTTCGGATGATATTAGGTTTACTCGATAGTACTGGAGGAAGAATTACCTGGGATGATCACCCGATAGATTATTCCACCAGTCACTTGGTCGGCTATCTTCCAGAGGAAAGGGGCTTGTACCCGAAGTTGAAGGTCCGAGATCAAATCGTTTATTTAGCGAGATTAAGAGGAATGCAAAAGAGTGAGGCACTTATTGAACTAAAATCCTGGTTAGAGCGCTTTAAAATTCCGGAGTATGAAAATAAAAAGGTGGAGGAACTTTCCAAGGGAAACCAACAGAAAATCCAATTCATTGCGGCAGTTGTACATAGACCAAAATTATTAATTCTGGATGAGCCATTTAGCGGACTTGACCCGATAAACGTTGAAATGCTTAAGGAAGCCGTCTTATCCCTTAAACAAAAAGGTGCAACCATCGTATTCTCAAGCCATCAGATGCATCATGTGGAGGAGATGTGTGAGCATCTCTGCATCATGCAAAAGGGAAAACCAGTTGTCCATGGTGCCTTAAAAGAGATTAAACGTGAGTTTGGCAAAAAGAATCTCATCATCCATGCTGAATTTCCTTTGGATTCATTGAAAAATTATCCTGGCGTTGTAAAGGCAACGCCGACGATGGAAGGAATTCTTTTGCAGATTGAAGGAGAAAGGGTGGCAGAAAGTATACTTAAAGAGATTGTAGGTAAAGGATTCATTCGGAAATTTGCCATTGAAGAGCCTTCTTTAAATGATATTTTTATCGAGAAAGTGGGTAATTCCTATGAATAGTTTTTGGATTATTTTGTTCCATACCTATCTAAACAAGCTGAAAAGTAAGTCGTTTATCGTCACGACCATTTTGACGGTTGTCCTCGTATTAGGACTGACGAATATCAATAATATTATTGATCTCTTTGATAAAAATGGCGGGAAAGATAAAGTGGCCGTACTTGATGAAACAGGGCAGCTTTATGAGCCTTTTAAGAAGCAACTAAACACAATAAACAAAGATATTACACTATCACTATATAAAGGCAGTGAAAAAGACGCAGAAAAAGCAGTAGAAAAAGGTGATTATCAAGGAGTAATCCAGTTACAGTTAAATGAGGAAAATTTACCTGAAGCAACCTTTAAAGCCATGAGCATTGCTGATTCTTCCCTATTTACTGACCTTCAAACAGCATTGCAACAAGTGAAAACGATGCTTGCGGCGTCTCAAATAAATTTGGCCCCTGCACAGCTGCAAAAGCTTTATGAACCGGTTGCCTTTGAGAAATTGGCACTCGAGAAAAATGCAAAAACGGAAGAGGAACTAAATCAGGCACGAGGTCTCGTATATGTTCTGCTGTTTATCATTTATTTTTCCGTTATTATGTACGCAAATATGATTGCGATGGAAGTAGCAACAGAAAAGTCCTCAAGGGTAATGGAAATATTGATTTCCAGTGTTTCACCAATTAGGCAGATGTTTGCGAAGATTTTAGGAATTGGCCTGTTGAGTCTTACACAATTAGCAGTATTTCTGATAGTTGGCTACTACTCTTTAACGAAAAATATAGACTCATTAAAAGAAGGCTTTTTTGGAGTATATGGCTTTGGCGATATTCCGGTAGAAACCATCATCTATGCGGTTATTTTCTTTATTCTCGGCTACTTCCTCTATGCCACTCTTGCTGCCTTTTTGGGCTCACTTGTCAGTCGTATTGAAGATGTGCAGCAAATGATTACGCCGATGACGTTACTGGTGGTGGCTGGATTTATGATTGCGATGTTTGGTCTTGGAAAACCTGATGCACCGTTCATTACCGCAACGTCCTATATTCCTTTTTTTACACCAATGATCATGTTTTTGCGTGTTGGCATGCTGACGATCCCGGCATGGGAAGCAATCTTGGGAATCGTTATTCTTGTTGCAACCATCACTGTGTTAGCCATATTTGGTGCCCGTGTCTATCGAGGGGGCGTTTTAATGTACGGGAAGTCTAATTCCTATAAAGATATAAAAAAGGCACTGCAATTAACAAAGAACGAATAACGGATAAAGAACTTTACCACTTTTGGTAAAGTTCTTTATTATTTCCAAAGCAGAACGTGCATTCGTTTTTCGGAAATGCTACAATGAAGAAAAGACGGTGAAAGGAATTTTTTATGAAAAAAATATCGTTTATTCACGCAGCGGACCTTCATTTGGACAGCCCCATGGTCGGTTTAAAGCATTTGCCGGCACACATCTTTAATAGGGTAAAAGAAAGTACTTTTACTGCATTAAAAAAGCTTACGGCGACGGCTATTGACCAAAAAGTTGATTTTGTTATTTTAGCAGGTGATTTATTTGATGGAGAAGATCGCAGCTTACGGGCGCAATCGCGCTTTCGGGCAGAAATGATTAAACTTAACGAACAAGAAATACCTGTTTATGTCATCCATGGAAATCACGATCATTTAAACGGATCATGGGTTCATCTAGACATGCCCGCAAACGTTCATGTTTTTCATACTGAGGTTGAAACAAAAGTGCTCCATACGAAGAGTGGTGAATGTGTCCATCTTTATGGCTTTAGCTACCCGACACGGCATGTGTTCGATCGTAAAATAGACGATTATAAGAAGGCAGCAGGCGCTGACTTTCATATCGGCATTCTTCATGGCAATGAAAGTACAGGAACTGAGCACGATAACTATGCCCCATTTTCGATCAAGGATTTACAGGAAAAAGACTTTGATTATTGGGCGCTTGGACATATCCATAAACGGGCTGTTTTGTCTGAAAATCCCCCAATTATCTATCCGGGAAATATCCAAGGAAGAAATAAGAAAGAATCCGGCAGTAAAGGGTTTTATCATGTTATTTTGACAGACATTGATGCAAAAATGGACTATATTGAATCATCTGATATGATCTGGCAAGAGACTGTGATTGATGCCTCCACAGCGAGCAGCTTTTACGATTGCCTTAGGTTATGCCAAACTGCCATCAATAGCGTTCGAAGAGCTCAAATGGGTACATTACTAACTCTTTTTTTGAAAAATATTCAATTGGCCGATGACCGTGAAAAAAGAAGTTTGAATGGTGAGCTACTAGAGCTTTTATTAGAAGATGAAAAGGATGAGGAATCCTTTGTTTGGATCGTAGACTTACACATCACGGAAAGTAGGCAAATTGACAAAGAACAATTGAAAACAGAAGCTAATTTTTATGCGGAACTATTTGAAACAATTGATCACTATGACCATGTTGATCACGCTTTAGCCCCGTTATATGAGCATCAATTAGGGAGAAAATATTTATCCCATTTAACCAAGTCAGAGCAAAAAGAGCTGCTTAAAGAGGCAGAGAAAATGCTCATTGAATTACTATATCAAACCTAAGGAAGGGGGGAGTTTTTTTGAAAATTATTGAGATGCACATATACGGTTATGGTCAATTAGAGAATGTCAAAATTACGGACCTAGCTGATTTTCAAGTTTTTTATGGTGAAAATGAAGCTGGCAAGTCTACCATTATGGCTTTTATTCATGGTATTCTTTTCGGTTTTCCGACAAAACAACAATCCGACCTGCGCTATGTGCCAAAACATAGTACCAAATATGGCGGCAAAATCAGAATTTATCATGAAGAGCACGGATACGCTGTCATTGAGCGAATAAAAGGAAAAGCTTCAGGCGATGTGAAGGTAGTCATGGATTCGGGAACGATTGGCGGAGAGGAACTTTTGAAAAAACTGCTGGGAGATTTCAACAAAGGTTTATTCCAAGCCATTTTTTCCTTTAATTTGCATGGCCTACAAAACATTCATCAAATGAAGGGGGAAGAAATAGGGAAATTCTTGTTCTCCGCCGGAGCTTTAGGAACTGAGCAGTTATCAAAAGCTGAAACGATCCTCCAAAAAGAGTTAGAGTCCCGCTTTAAGCCGTCCGGAAAAAAACCAGTATTGAATGAAAGGCTGCAGGCACTTCATGAAATAAATGGAGAATTGAAAAAAGCCGCAGCCAAAAATAAAGAATATGAAAGCCTGATTACAACGAAAGAGATGCTGCAGCAAGAAATGGAAGCAATAAATGACTCGCTACAGAAAATGGGCGAAAAGGTCGAGAAATTGCATGAATGGAAGAGAATTGAGCCTATCGTCAAAGAAGAAAAGTGGACAAAGAAAGAGCTTAAGCAATTTGGGGAAATTGAGTTCCCTGCACGCGGGATTGAAAGAATGGAAAGATTAAATCAGCTTATCCACCCTTATCATGCAGAGGTAATAAGTATTGGTGAAAGAATCGAAAATTTGAAAAAAGAATTAGAAGCGATTGAGCCGAATCTTTCTCTCCTCGAAAATGAGTCAGCGATATTAACGTTGCTTGACCAAGTTCCGATTATGGAGCAATTAAGACTTGAAAAGCAACAATATGAGGCAAAACTATTAGTGTATGATGATCAGCTGGCCATTACAAAAGAAAAGCTTCACTTATCTTTAGATGAGGAAGCCATTTTTGCCATTAATACAAATATTTATATGAAAAATCAAGTTGAAGTCGTTTCTCGAAAAAAACAAAAACTAGAAGAAGTAAAGGAAGAGTTAGAGGAGCGGTATCGGGATGAAAAAAACACATTGGAAGAAATTGAAAAGGATGTCCGATTTGCTGAGAGTCAAGTTCTTTCTAAACAGGAAAGGTTACTGCTTGAGGAGCAAGCAGGGACTGAAAATGATAAGAGGGACCTTGAAGGGGATTTAAAGACATTAGAGGAGAAAATCAACCTTTATCAACAGGCATATGAACGAGATCTTGCCGCAAATACAAGTATGAAAAAGCAGAAAAGGCTTCAATTTTTTCTATTTGAATTCATTTTTTTCGGTCTAATCGCATATGGCTTGTTTACAAAGCAGTGGGCTCTCTTATTTTTAGGCGTGATGGGTTGTATCACTATTGCAATTTTTATGGTGAAAAGCAAAAAGCCATTGGAAAATGGCGAGATGAAGCAAACTTTAAATGGTTTAAGAGAAAAAGAAAAACTGTTAAAGCAAAAACTTCAGTCAGCAGAATATTTAGATATCACAAAGCTAGAGAACAAATTAATGCAGGATAATCAACGGCGTGAAGAGCTCCAAATGTTAAAAATGAAGCTAAAACAACAGCATTCTCAATTTGAAAAGATAGTGGCAAAGTTTGAAGAATGGGAAGTAGATTCGGCTCAAAATAAAGAAAAGCAGTTATCCATAAGCAAAGAATTAAAGATTCCTGAATATATTGCTGCATCCTTTTTACAAGAAGCTTTCGAGTTCATTGAGCAGTCTAAGTCGATTTACCGAGAGAAAAATCAACTACTTGTAAGACTTGGTCAAATCAATCAACAGCGAGCAAAAATAGTGGAAGATCTAACATCATTTGAAAAGCGTTTTTTACAAGAAAAAGGCTTAGATTTACATAATTCAGCCTATTTACTGCGGAACAAGTTAAAAGAAGAGCATGAAAAGCAAATAAAGAGTCAAGAAAGGCTGGGAAAGCTTGCTGATCTTAAAGCCGATCTGAAGCAGAAATCTCAAGAATTAAAACTTTTGCAAACTGAACATATTAGCCTCTTACAGGCAGCTAAGGCAGTAACAGAACAGCAATTCTACAAAATGGGAGAAGAAGTCGAAAAAAGAGAAAAACTTCTTGAAAGACTAAATCAGCTTCAGAGCCAGCTTCAATACTCACTCCTCCCTGAACATGTATGGGAAAGCTATTTACCCATTCATGATAGCGAGGAGTTAATTACGGAATGTAATCTTGAAGCACAGCATTTGCAGGCAAAATTGAAAAAGCTTCAAGAGGAACATGCTTCCATAAGGTATGAGATTCAAATACTTGAAGAAGGCGGTATGTATTCAGATATTCTCCACCACTATAAGCAAAAAAAGTTTGAACTAGAAGAGACAGCGAAAGAGTGGTCTGTTTATAGCTTAGCTCAAGAGATTTTGTTGCAAACGATAGATAAATATAAAAACGTTCATTTACCAAGGATGCTCTCCAAAGCGGAAGAATACATGTCTTTCCTTACAAACGGAAGCTACCAAAAGATTCACCTGCAGAAGTCAGGTTCCGGTTTCCTTGTTGAGCGCAAAGATCACACGTTATTCGAAGCAAATGAGCTAAGCCAAGCAACGACGGAACAGTTATATGTATCCATTCGGCTTGCATTAGCAACAACGCTTTATGAAAAATACCAGTTTCCGATTATCATTGATGATAGCTTTGTCAATTTTGATGTTAAAAGAACGCACAAGGTGATTGAACTTCTTAAAAGACTTAAGCGGAATCAAATATTATTCTTTACTTGTCACTCACACTTGCTTCAGCATTTCCGGAGGGAAAATATCCTTTCATTAGAAAAAGGTGCCGTTTTAGATTATTTAATAGAGAAATAGTTGTATATGTTATACTCATATTATGGGAAGGAGCGTGGATAGGTTGGGAAAAGGAATATTACATTATGATATTGGAGAACAGGTTGAATTATTTCTCTTAATAAAAAGTTCCACAAAAGGGACTGCGAGTAATGGCAAGCCTTTTTTGACGTTAATTCTGCAAGATCAAAGCGGGGAAATTGAGGCAAAACTTTGGGATGCAGGTGAAGAGGATGAAAAGAATTACGCAGCCCAAAATATTGTGAAAATTCTTGGGGATGTACAAAATTATCGGGGTAAGAGTCAGTTGAAAATTCGTCAGATTAGAAAAACCGGACCTTCTGATGGGGTGAAACTGGATGATTTTCTAGAGACAGCTCCACTTAGCCAGGAAGAAATGGTTAGTAAGCTGACACAATATATTTTTGAAATGAAAAATCCTAACATTCAAAGGATTACACGCCATTTAATAAAGAAACATCAAAAGGCGTTTTTGGAATATCCTGCTGCTACTAAAAATCATCATGAGTTTGTTTCAGGACTTGCTTATCACGTTGTTAGCATGCTTGATTTAGCCAAGGCAATTGCTTCCCTATATCCTAGTCTTGATACGGATCTCCTTTATGCCGGAGTTATTTTACATGATATGGGTAAAGTAATGGAATTATCGGGGCCGGTTTCAACAGTTTATACCATCGAAGGAAATTTGCTCGGTCATATTACCATTATGATTAACGAAATTGGCAAGGCAGCTGAAGAACTTGGGATATCCGGTGAAGAGGTTTTAATTTTACAACACCTCGTCCTAAGCCATCATGGAAAAGCGGAATGGGGCAGTCCAAAACCGCCATTAATCAAGGAAGCAGAAATTCTTCATTATATAGATAATCTTGATGCAAAAATGAACATGCTTGATCGTGCATTAGAAAGAGTGAAGCCTGGAGAATTTACTGAACGAATTTTCGCCTTAGATAACCGATCATTCTATAAGCCAGTGTTTCATAAATAATGAATAACCCACATGTTGGGTTATTTTTTTTTTGAAAAAGAATATTTTTAAAAAAATCGAATAAGTTGTAATACAGAAGTGGACAACCACTAGGGAAGGGAGCAGAGAATTTGACTATACCTATTTGGATTTATGCAGTTGTGGTTGGAATTGTAATCAGTGCCCTTATGGCGATCAAAACTGGAAGGGAAGAGCGTCAGTTAGAAATGGAAGACATCGAACGCGAAGGAGAAATCTATATTAAACGCCTGGAGCGTGAAAAGGAATCGCGTGAAGAACTAAAGGTTACAGGAGAATAAGAGCTAGCCGAAAAGAAAAGCGGAAGCGCCCAGTGGCGTTTCCGCTTTTCTATTTGGCTAGCTCCAGCGCCAGGGCGCCTGCGCTTTTCTTTTTATTGATGTGCTGCAGATGGTTGTGGATTAAGAGCGTCTTTTAAGTCTTTATCACTAACTGTTACGTTTGCTGCTTTTAGTTCACGCTGCATCGCTTTGTTAATGTCGTCGCTAGTTAATTTAGATGATTTTACCTGATACTCGATCTCTTTCTTCATTTCCTCATATGGCTTTTTCTCTTTTTTCTCTGTTACTTGGATAATATGATACCCAAATTGTGTTTTTACTGGTGCACTAATTTCATTTGCTTTAAGAGCAAATGCAGCTTTTATAAAATCAGCATCATATTGTGCTTTATTCGTATTGTTGATGGTACCTAAATCACCGCCATTTTGAGCGGAAGCTGTATCTGTTGAGTATTCTTTCGCGACATCCTCAAATTTTGCACCGCCATCAAGCTTTTTCTTTACTTCATTTGCAGTAGCTTCATCAGCAACAAGTATGTGACGGGCTTTAATATCCGGCTGATAGCTATCATAGTAATCCTTTAATTCTTTATCCGTTGCTTTTACGTCTTTCAGAGCTGCTTTTTCTTGCATCATGCCAAGCTTCATCGTTTTCTTTAAATCAGCTTCGTTTTTATAGCCATATTGTGCAAGCGTTGCTTCAAAATTTGCACCAAGATCTGATTTTAATTGATCTACTTTTTCATTCAATTCTTTATCTGTTATTTTGTATTTCTTTGAAAGAACTTTTTCGTATACAAGCTGCTGAAGGGCTTGGTCACCATACTTGTCCTTCATTGTTTTGTAAAGTTCTTCTTGTGTAACATTTCCTACCTTACTTTTTGCCACTGTATCAGAACCACTTTGATTACAAGCGCCTAATGTAAGAACCCCGCCAGTTAATGTAAGGGCTAATATCCATTTTTTCATGCTGAATCTCTCCTAATCAGTAAATTCTTTTGGTCTTTTTGTCCACATCACTTACTATAACATAAATGGGAACTACTGCAAAAATAAATGATGTGTGCGTTTTAGAAATATACCTAAATGTAAGATGGACTTTTCCATTAAAAATAAGCCAAGTGCCTAAACGAATTGAATACTTGATGAATAGGATATCTTAGCAAATGAAAAAGGAGGTAATTCGATGAGTGCTGGAGGATATGGAGCGGGCTTTGCTCTAATTGTAGTCCTTTTCATCCTATTAATTATTGTTGGGGCTTCCTGGGTTTATTAACAGGGAAAATAACATACTTGAGAGGAGGTAATGATATATGTCTGGTGGAGCAGGTTACGGTGGAGGATTTGCATTAATCGTAGTCCTTTTCATCCTATTAATTATCATTGGGGCTTCTTGGATCTATTAAGATAAGAATGACAAACTAAAAGCGATGGGAGCTACCTCATCGCTTCAATGTTTTTGTTTTCTAATGAAATCCAAACCATTCGTTTATTTTCATTGTTGGATTATGTATATAAAATTTCCACGTATGATGAGATCAGTAATATCGTAATTAGAACATTAATGGTGCGGAACACCTTATTCTGGTTTTCCTCGGGGATTTCTTTTTGGATACATAGAGAATTGGTCATTTTATTTACATAAAACAATATAAAAATAGCGAAGACAATAAAAACGGAGATCATCAACGATTCCCTCCCTGTTGTTCGTGTTATGCTTAATACAATACCAAAAATTACACAAAAAAGATAGTCATAAAGAATGGAAGAATGTTAGACTTTTTTTGAATGTAAACAAATCCATTAAAATTTGTGTTATAAATATTTAATAAAGGTTTACCCTTCACCTTAAAAGGTGAATAATGAATATAGAGTATTCTAAAGGACCGAAAAGAGGGTTGTTTTATGAATGGACAGGAATTGCTAATGCAAAGAATTAATCTACTCGAATATCATCAAAAGCTGTTAATAAAGCTGATAAACAACCCAAATCTTGCATTTTATAAGTTAATCATTGAAAACGGGGTAACCAAGCAAGAAATAGACAAGTTCTATTATTTATGTGACGCATTGAGCATGAAATTAGAAAAACAAAAAGCGGAAGGGTATGTTTACTTTCATCCGCTTTTTGACGATTTATCAGCCTCATTACCAGCTAACCTGAAGATAGAAGAGGTAATTAATGCATGCCTGGTCCAGAATTTATATAAGCCTCTTTTTCAGGAGTTCCAAAAATATTTATAATGGAGTTCCTACGCTAACTCTTGTTCCGTTTTATTCGCTTTTTTCAGTGTCCCATTTTCTTCAGTGAATTGACTTTCAATATTATGAAAAGAACGTTCAAAAATCTCCATAAAATCTTCACCATAAATGTTGCGAACAATTGCCATCATTTCAATAATATCCGGAAACTTACCATACAATTCCCGCAGTGGCAAGGCACCGGAAAAAGCAGCATTGTCATTTGGCTCATACGTTTCCATTGATTGAAGTAAAATCTCTTCACCTTTGTCAGTGAGCTGAATATACGTATTCCGTTTATCGTTTTCCTTTTTTGAAAATTTCAGCAAGCCTCGTTCTTCTAGCTTTTTTGAAAAATTAAAAGCTGTTGAGACGTGCATTACCCCAAATTTGGCCACATCTGAGATGGAAGCCCCGTTCAAATGATAGGCGATCCAAAGAATATGGTGTTCATTAATATTTAAATCGTACGGCTTAATCCATTGCTGCCAGTCTTTTTCAATCGACTTCCATAACGCTTTACTTAATTGCGTAATTCTCTGACTAAAAATCATTGCTTCTTTCATCGAATATTGTTTCTCAGTCATCCCCATTTTCACCTACTTTTATATTTCTCTATTTTCATTATGCCAATAAAATAAAAATTAATAAAGATATAAATTCACAAAATTTTTAGAAATTAGGGTAATTTTATATCGAAATTTGAAAATCTATTGAAAAACCCTGTTCCTGCTAATCAATTTTGAAAAAAACTCCAAATATTCGTTATTTGCTATATTCTAAAATTTCCTCTTCTAATTCTTGAACTGTTTCTTTCATTTCAATAATTTCTTTTTGAATCTCAAGCTGTTGTGGCCTTATTTCTTTCTCCCAGTGAGCAAGAGAGAATTTAACATCTGAAAGAAACTTTGAAATTTGCGTTTTTCCTTCCTTCGTTGCATTGGTGAAAGAATCTTTCAATTGCATTAGCTCCGTTTTAAGTTCCTGCAATTGACTAAGCACCATCTGTTTATTTTCTTTTATTCTATCCCTTGTAACTTTTCCTGCATTGGGAGCTATTAGTAAACTACTAATACCTGCAGCAAGACCACCTGCTATAAACCCGTATAAAAAAGGTTTTACTTTCATTTTACTGGCCTCCTCCGAATAGTGGCAACTTTTTGAAAACTCGTTTTAAAATTTTTTTCGAATAGTAATCCTGTCATCACCCATCGTAACGAGACCATGTTCATAGGAATGGACGGTAAAACATATAAATAGTTACAAACATTGTTCGAATTACGATTTTTAGTAGGGGGACAAAAAAATGAAGGTTGTCGTTGTGACGTTTTTTATCGTAAGTGCTATTCTTTTTTTGGGAACATGTAAATATTTATTTGAATTAAAAAGACCCGGTGTCTATCCGCCAAAACAAGTATTAAAGAAAAGAGCAGCAGCATTGGCTGGGGCCGGTGGGATTTGCCTGCTAGTTGCATTCTTGCTTTCAACTTTTTCATAGGTGTATTGTAGTATGTAATTTAAGAAAAGAACCCCATGGGGTTCTTTTCTTAAAAAGGATCCCGTGCATTACTTTTGAATGACGGAAGTTGATGATATTTTAGATCTTTTGAAAATAGATTGAGCTACTGGAAACAAAATAATCATAATAACAGTATTTAGTGCGATTGCAGGTAAAACACCTACAGAAAATAAGGCTGCGAAGGGACCTGGTAATCCAACAAGTAAAAGGGCAGAACCTAAAAAGACCGTTCCTGAAATTAATGTTCCAACTGCGGTTAAAATAGCAGCACAAACAATAGGTTTTACAAATTTCCTTAAGACCAGAAATAAACCGAAAAAGATTAATGAAGTAACAATCTTATCAATTATATTTGGAATCTGTCCGTTAGGAAATCCCGTTGTTAATGCTGATAATACTCCCGTTACGATTCCCATTAGCATGACACTTTTTCCTTCTGGTACAAGAATAATTCCTAAAAACATCATCGCCAGCATCATGTCTGGTTTAATACCAAGAAAGTTTGGCATTACCGAATGCAAAACGACCCCAATCCCCGCTAAAAGTGCTAAAATGACTAGATTTTTTGTTTTCATTTCTCATCTCTCCTCTGCTATCCTATGCTATTTGTTCCTCCTGCAGTGCACTGATTGCCTGCAGCGAAAAACTTACATTCATTATACCATAATACTATAATATTAATAAAGATATAATTTTCAGAAAATTAATCTTCGACCACCTCAATGGCCAGCCTAAAGCTGCTTGTTAATAGCTGCTGCGATTTCTTGTAACATTTGTGGTGAATAGTCACTTTGGTTATTTTTCCAAACGGCACCAAATCCGTCACCCTTGCCATATCGAGGAATCAGGTGCATATGGAAATGAAAAACAGATTGGCCGGCATGTTCACCGTTATTATTGATGCTATTTAATCCAATCGGTTCAAATTCCCTTTTTAAAGCATTGGCAATGGAAGGGACGACTTCAAATAGATTTCTTGCTATTTCCGGAGTCAATTCGAATAAGTTTTCCTTATGTACCTTCGGAATGACCAGGGTATGTCCTTTTGTTACTTGACTAATATCTAAAAACGCTAAAACATGCTCGTTTTCAAAAACTTTTGCAGCAGGTATTTCTCCATTAACAATTTTACAAAAAATACAATCGCTCATTTCATATACAACCCCTCAATAAAATAGTTTGTATTATTTTACCATACAAAATAAAAAAGAAAAAGGCAGGATCCGCGTGGAATCCTGCCCTCTCGAAGGGGATTGCTTCAAATTTGCGTTCATATTAGGAGTGTTCTTTGATAAACACCTCATTTTTCATAGAGTGTTTTTTATAAAGAGACATCATTGTTCAAGCTGACCATCCCCTATTTGTTTTTATTGGTTTTCCTAACCTTTAAAAACGGGTTGCGATCTGCGGTAAACACCTCATTTGCCGTTTATTATTTTAAGATAAACAGTTGGTGTTGAACTCTAAATGGTTTGCATGCACATTGTACAAAACAACCATCCCCTTATTTTGAATCGAATAGAAGCTCACTTGTTTGAAAGGAAATTGTCTTTAACAGACACCTCATTTCAAGTTTTGATGAATTTCTTCATCTTCGTCAGTTGTTTCCCCTTCGAATATTATGATGTCCGCTTATGAAAGAATTATACAAAACGTTTGATGAAAAATTGAAAACTATTTTTATCCAGAGGAATTTGATAAAATGAAAACCATAATCATGCTACGGAAGGACGTTGCAAATGTCTTTATTAACAATTGAAAATATTGTCGGAGGATATACTAGGAACCCTGTATTAAAGGATGTTTCCTTTGAAGTTCGCGAAAAAGAATTAGTTGGTCTTATTGGACTAAATGGGGCAGGGAAAAGTACTACCATCAAACATATTATTGGATTAATGGAGCCACATAAAGGCACCATCAAAATTAATGGACAATCTTTTACTGAAAATAAAGAAGCTTATCGCCGCTTGTTTACCTTTGTTCCTGAAACACCAGTTTTATATGAAGAACTGACATTAGATGAGCATTTGAAATTAACTGCCATGGCATACGGACTGGATGAGTCCACCTATAAACAGCGAATTACTCCGTTGTTATCAGAATTCCGAATGGAAAAACGTTTAAACTGGTTTCCAGCTCATTTTTCAAAAGGGATGAAACAAAAGGTCATGATCATGTGTGCGTTCCTTGTACAGCCATCGCTGTATATTGTTGATGAACCATTTGTTGGCCTTGACCCGCTCGGGATCCAGTCACTGCTTGATTTAATGAAAAAGATGAAAGAAAACGGTGCGGGAATCTTAATGTCGACACATATTCTTGCCACAGCGGAAAAATATTGTGACCGCTTTGTTATTCTCCATGAGGGAAAAATCCGTGCCAAAGGAACACTTACTGAGTTAAGGGAGCAGTTCTCGATGCCAAATGCCTCTTTAGATGATTTGTATATTCAGTTAACAAAGGAAGAGAATTATGTTTGATGAAAAGAAGCTTTGGAAAGACCGCGCTGGCGGTCGGATGAAAGATTTAGGAAGATATTTACGCTATATTTTCAATGGACATCTTGTGATCGTCTTGTTATTTCTAATTGGAACAGCAGCCTTTTATTATCAAAAATGGCTTGAAACACTTTCACCCAATTTTCCCGCAGAGCTTATTTTGGCTGTTATTATTGGAATTTTTGTCACATACAGTCCAGTATACAACTTTCTGCTGGAGGCTGACAGGGTGTTTTTACTGCCGCTAGAGGATCAATTGAAAGGATATTTTCTCCGTTCCGGGATTGCAAGCTTTGTCTTTCAAGGCTATATTCTGCTAATGGTTCTGGCAGTACTCATGCCGATGTATGCACATGTAAGTGATAACGGCTTCAGCTCATTTATTCCATTCTTAGTCGTATTGCTCATTGTGAAAGTTTGGAATTTAGCTGTCACTTGGAAAATTCATTATTACGTGGAGTCATCTGTACATAAATTGGACATGGTTGTCCGCTATTTTATCAATGCAGCATTTTCCTTTCTTTTATTTAAACAGGCAAACCTTTTTATCTTTTTGGTTATTGCATTGATTATGGGCTTTTATTATTACAGTTTTTTGATGCGAACAAAAAAAATGGGCTTAAAGTGGGATCAATTAATTGAACAGGAAGAAAAGAGGATGGCTTCCTTTTATCGATTGGCCAACATGTTTACCGATGTGCCAAAATTAAAGGACACTGTGAAAAGACGAAAATGGCTGGATGTATTCATTAGCAGTATCCGGTTTTCACAAGAAAAGACCTATCTGTATTTGTTTTCACGAACGTTTTTGCGCTCCTCCGATTACCTGGGATTATTCCTACGTTTAACAGTGATTGGTGCGCTTGGCATCTATTTTATTTCATTTGGTCTGGGGCAAATTTTACTTAGTGTTTTATTTTTATATCTAACCGGCTTCCAATTGCTGCCGTTATGGAATCATCACCAAAACAAACTGTGGGTTGACCTCTATCCGGTTGCACAAAAATATAAAACCGCTTCGTTTCATTTGATATTAATGACCATCTTAGCGATTCAGGCAGCCATTTTTACTTTATTTATATTGATTAAAGGTGAGTTTCTTATTTCTATACTTGCCTTACTAGCTGGTCTTGCGTTTAGCTATATTTTTGTTTATTTTTACGGTAAAAATCGATTAAAAGCGTAATCTACGAAATCTCCTTTTTAGATGAAGGGGATTTTTTTTGAAACCACTGGGCGGGTTCTATCGTAATGAAGCATAAGTTAAGTGTAAGGAGAGGGGTGGAATGGTTGAACGAGTATGAATTAATGGTTTACGATGAAGTTGAGGAATGGAAACGGAAATTAACCAGACGTTCTGGAATGATGAGCCGTGTATCGAAAAAAGCTCAAGGAAAAATCAACGAATGGATTCCTGAAAAGGTTCATGAAGTCATGACTGATAGTATTAAAGCGATGGTTAAAGCGACGTTATTAGGCTCTAAGGTGACAACGAATAAAGATCAAGCCCGCGGCTTAACGCTTGCAGAAAGAGATGAATTGGCGCGAAAAAAAATAGCTGCCTATCAGAAGACAGCAGTGGTCGAAGGAGCAGGGACAGGGGCAGGAGGAATTTTACTAGGTCTAGCCGATTTCCCGTTACTATTAACGATAAAGATGAAATTTCTGTTTGAAGCCGCTTCTGTTTATGGGTTTGATACAAGAAAATATGAAGAAAGATTATTTATTCTCCATGTTTTTCAACTAGCTTTTTCAAGTGATGACATTCGCAAGGATACTTTATCCGAAGTTGAAAATTGGGAAAACCGCAGACAGGCTCTCGCCGAAATGGATTGGCGCAAGTTTCAGCAAGAGTACCGCGATTATATTGACCTGGCAAAGTTATTTCAGCTTGTGCCGGGAATTGGTGCATTTGTTGGTGCCTATGCCAATAATAATCTCCTGAAGCATTTAGGTGAAACAGCGATGAATGCCTATCGATTAAGGCTGCTGCAAAAATCCCCTGAACTCTAATGAGTCCAGGGGATTTATTTATTATTCTTCTTTATGGATTCTTATTGCTGCTGTTCCAAGTGTTTTAGCGGCGATGAGCATCGCTTTTTCATCAATATCAAATTTGGGGTGGTGATGCGGAAACCCTTCATTGTCACCAACCGGCTTTGCTCCTGTGTAAAAGAAGGTTCCAGGAACCTTTTGCAAATAATAAGCAAAATCCTCACCGCCCATTTGCGGCTCCGTTTCTTCAATTGTTTTCACTTCCGCAATATCCTTCGCGTAATTAATTAAAAACTCTGTTTCCTTTGCATGGTTGACTACTGCAGGGTAACCCCTGACAAAATCATATTTATAAGTACTATCAGCTGTATAGCAAGTGCCGTGAATGATTCGTTCCATTTCTTCTTCAATAAACTGCCTCACATCTTCGTTAAAGGTGCGGACAGTTCCTATTAATTTTGCTTTGTCGGCAATGACATTGAAGGCATTTTCAGCTGTAAAGGAAGCAACAGTCACAACAGCAGATTCGACTGGATTGACCTTGCGGCTGACGATCTGCTGGAGATTTAATACGAGCTGTGAAGCGGTAACGATGGCATCCTTTGTTTTATGCGGCTGCGCTCCGTGGCCGCCTTTTCCTTGAATTTCTATTTCAAAACGGTCAGCCGCCGCCATGATTGGACCTGTTCGATATTGGATGGTCCCTGTCGGTTCACTTGCCCACAAATGTGTACCGAAAATCACATCGACACCATCTAAACAGCCGTCCTCAATCATTGGTGCCGCACCGCCGGGAGCATATTCTTCTGCGTGTTGATGTATAAAGACATAGGTTCCTTCAAGTTCATCGTGAAGTTCATTTAATGCTTTTGCAAGGACAAGTAGTGTTGCAGTATGACCATCGTGTCCGCAGGCATGCATGACACCTGGCACCTCTGATTTGTATGGAACATCTTTTTCATCTTGAATCGGCAATGCGTCAAAGTCTGCTCGTAATGCAACCGTCTTACCAGGTTTTTTCCCATAGACCTTGGCAACTACTCCATTCCCGCCAATATTACCCTTTACTTCGATAGAAAGTTTTTCATAATAGGATTGAATAAATTTAGCCGTTTCATATTCTTTAAACGATAATTCCGGATGCTGATGCATATACCGCCGGATGGAGACCATTTCTTCGTAGTAACCTTCTAATTTGCTAAATAATCCATTCAACATATGTAGTTCCCCCAATTTCTTTAAAATAAAGAGTGTATTTTCAAACTATTTTAACACCTTTACACTATTTAAAGAAGGAAAAGAGGCTAAACCTCCGTCTGCCTCTCCCTAACTTTAAATTAAAAACATTGCAACAATCGTCGTTACGACGAGCCCAATAAATACAGGTACAAGGTTTCGTCTTGCCAGCTCGAATGGATCGACGTTACAAATTGCAGCAGCGGGAATTAATGCCCACGGGACGAGCGTTCCGCCACCCACCCAGATTGCGGCAATTTGCCCAAGTGCAGTTAGTGTGGCTGCACCTTTGCCAATGGCAACAGCAAACAAACTCGCCACAGATCCTGCTAGTGAAATCCCTGAGAATCCGGATCCATCTAGACCAGTGATTGCTCCTACAGCAGTCAAGGTAATCGCTCCAACCTCTTTACTTAATGGGACGATATTGGCAAGAGCAACACCTAAATCATTGACAATACCTTGTGAAACTTTCGGTAAAAAGTCACCGATAATCTTTCCGAAACCGGCGTCACCTAAATAGAAGAAGGCTGCAATCGGAATAACCGGACCAAATACTTTGAAACCAAATGTGAATCCTTCTATTAAATACTGAGTCGTTTTTTCAAGCCCTTTATTTTTATGGCTTGTTAGCGAAATTAGTAGAAGAATAAGAATGGAGGTACCACCAATTAATGCGGTGGCATCACCGCCCGTTAAATCTAGTAATGTCATGGCAGCCACGTCAGCAGCGAATAATAATGGAACCAATATGGCAAAGAATCGCTTTTGTCCAAGAGATAATAGGGAAGGCTGAACAGGTTGTTCAGATAGGGAATCAGATATAACACTGGAAGTTGTTTGAAGGACTCCCCGCTTCATATCCCTCTTCAAAAAGTAAAATGCTGTAACCGTTGTCACAAGACCCATGATAAATACTAATGGAATGCTTGCATTAATGACATCTTGGATAGGAATCCCGGCTGCATCAGATGTGAGCTTTGGTGCTGCCTGAATAACGAAATCCCCTGATAGCGCTATCCCGTGACCGAACAAGTTCATTGCCATGGCGACGCCAAGTGCTGGGAGTCCAGCCCTAATCGCAACCGGGAGTAGAACGGCACCTAAGAGGGCAACGGCTGGGGACGGCCAAAAGAACCAGGAAATCACCATCATCAAAATCCCAATTGTCCAATAAGCAAGAGTGGGATTACGAATTAATTTTCGAAAAGGTGAAATCATGACATCGTTAATACCTGTGGTCGTTAAGGTGTTGCTCATTGCGACAATAATGGAAATTACGAGAATAGTAGACAATAATTCTGTAATGGCATAACTAAAGCTGTTGAAAATACTGCTAATCGATTGACTTAAACTGCCAGTGGCGGTGAGCGCAATCAAGAAAATCCCAGCAATACAAACAATGGTTGTGTCCCTTCTCATGACCATAAAACCGATAATAAGCACAATAAAGGTCACAAATATCCAATGAAGAGCTGTTAACTCGATAAGCATTTATATTCCCTCCTCTCGTTAATCCAGCAAGCGGGCTATAGCCCTGTTGGATGTAATACAGAATATGAAAATTGCATCAAGTGGTGAGAGGGTGAAAATAAAAAAAAGAATGGAGTATTTACACTCCATTCCCGTCATTTCTACATCTATTTGGTTAGCGAATATTTGCTTACATAGGGTGCACTCGCGAAAGTTTTTTGCTGAGCATCTATAACTGTCCCTTTGATTGTATCTACTCCAATAAACAAATCGGAATTCTGCCACTTTTGATAATAAATTTCATTTTCCCAAACCGTAAGGATGACATACGTATTGGATGATTTTGGGCGAAGCAATCTAAATGCAATCAATCCGGGCACATTTTGTATTTTTTGACCTCGATTTTTAAATTGATGCTCAAATAATGGACGTCCTTCATCAGTTACAGCGATATTATTCAATACTACAAAGCCTTCTTTTTTAATCTCCCCAATTGATTCTAACACTTCATACCTGCGCGGTTCTTTAAATTTACTTCCTTCCATTGTTTCATGGAGTAATAAGGCGCCATTTTCATTGACCATTGTCACCATCTTCTCGTTGGGATACTTGCCTTCCATTTTTTTTAAAAAGTCAAACGTTCCGGCAGTCATATACACATTCATTTTTCATTCCCCCTAATTTTTATAATTTTCTATTAGTTATATCTTACTATTTTCCATTGTTCTTGTTAATTTAAACAATTTAAATACCGAAAAAACGACTTTTTTTTGACAGTTAGTATCGTTACCTATACACAAATAGGAATAATCGATATAGTGGAGACAGTCTATGTATATTAACATTCATTCCAAAAGTTTTTAAATTTATGTTCAATATATTAAAATGGAAAACAGACATGTCTTTGAAAGGTGGACTATATTCATGACTAGACCAATTAATGAAACATTTTTAAAAGCAGCAAGAGGTGAAAAAACGGACCATGTACCTGTATGGTATATGCGCCAGGCTGGACGCTCCCAGCCGGAGTACAGAGAAATAAAAGAAAAGTATTCATTATTTGAAATTACTCATCAGCCTGAGCTATGTGCCTATGTAACGCGCTTGCCTGTTGAGCAATATAACGTTGATGCCGCAATTTTATATAAAGATATTATGACTCCACTGCCGGCAATGGGTATGGAAGTTGAAATAAAGGGCGGAATTGGACCAGTGATTGACAATCCAATTCGTTCGTTAGCAGATGTTGAAAAACTAGGTGAAATTCATCCGGAAGAAGACGTTCCATATGTTTTGGATACAATCAAATTATTAACAACTGAGCAATTGAGTGTGCCTTTAATTGGTTTTTCCGGTGCGCCATTTACACTTGCCAGCTATATGATTGAAGGTGGCCCTTCGAAAAACTACAATAAGACAAAAGCATTTATGTACACGGAACCTAAGGCCTGGTTTGCTTTGATGGAAAAGCTTGGCGATATGATTATTACATACGTAAAGTCACAAATAACGGCTGGGGCAAAGGCCATCCAAATTTTTGATTCATGGGTTGGGGCACTGAATGTGGAAGATTACCGCTATTTCATCAAACCAATTATGAATCGCATCTTTACTTCATTAAAAGAAGAAAACGTGCCATTAATTATGTTCGGTGTTGGAGCAAGCCATTTGGCATTAGAATGGAATGACCTTCCAATTGATGTGGTAGGTTTAGATTGGCGCTTGCCGATTAGCCAAGCAAGAGAAATGGGCATTCATAAAACCGTTCAAGGCAACCTTGACCCAGCCATTTTGTTAGCTCCATGGGATGAGATTGAAAAAAGAGCAAAAGCCATTTTAGATCAAGGAATGGCACAAGACGGCTATATCTTTAATTTAGGTCATGGTGTATTCCCATCTGTTAAACCGGAAACATTGAAAAGATTAGCCTCCTTTGTACATGAGTATTCAGCATCCAAATTGAGTCGCTAAGTTCTCAACTGTAAGTGTTAGAATTGGTAAGTAGTCCAATTTTTTGGCACAATAATATGAGTTGTTTAAAAAAAGGCCCATTACTGGCTGTAAAGTGGGTAATGGCCTATCCCCAACCGGGAGAGCAAAGAGATTTACTAATGAGGTGCAGCACATGACAAAAAAGAAAATGGGTCTGTTGGTAATGGCCTACGGTACCCCATATACATTAGATGATTTAGAAGGATATTATACACATATCAGGCATGGCCGAAAGCCAAGCCCGGAAATGATGGAAGATCTTCGTAATCGTTATGAAGCAATCGGTGGAATTTCTCCATTAGCAAAAATCACACTTGACCAAGCGGAAAAGCTTGAGCAGCATTTAAACAAAATTCAAGATGAAATTGAATTCAAAATGTACTTAGGGTTAAAACATATATCACCGTTTATCGAAGATGCTGTTAAAAAAATGCATGAAGACGGGATTGAAGAAGCTGTCAGCATTGTTTTGGCTCCGCATTTTTCGACCTTCAGTGTAAAATCCTATAACGGAAGAGCTGTGGAGGAAGCAGAAAAATTAGGCGGGCTCAATATAAGAACGATTGAGAGTTGGTATCAAGAGCCGAAATTTATCGGTTATTGGGCTGATAAAGTAAAACAAGTTTTTGATCAAATGCCTCAAGAAGAAAAAGAACAGGCAGTACTCATCGTTTCCGCACACAGCCTGCCGGAGAAAATTCTTCAATTTGGCGATCCATACCCAAATCAGCTTCGGGAAACGGCAGAATTAATTGCTGAACAAACTGGGGTAAAGAATTACGAAATCGGCTGGCAAAGTGCCGGAAATACGCCTGAGCCATGGATTGGACCGGATGTTCAGGACTTAACAAGGGAACTATTTAACAATCATCACTATAAAGCATTCGTGTTTGCACCTGTGGGGTTTGTATGCGATCACCTTGAGGTGTTATACGATAACGATTATGAATGTAAGGCTGTTACGGAAGAATTAGGTGTAAGCTACTATCGTCCGGAAATGCCTAATGCAAAGGAAGAATTCATTGACTGCTTATCAAGTGTCATTCTCAAAAGAATAATGGATTAAACCTAGGCTGAAATTGACAAGGAAGAGGGTGACGTCTGTGACCGAAGACAAACAGAAGGTTGTCATTATTGGGGGAGGAATTGCTGGTCTCACGTCAGCGTTCTATCTTCAAAAAACGATTCAAGAAAATAATCTGCCTATTGAGATTCAACTCATTGAAGCTTCCCACCGTCTTGGTGGAAAAATGCAAACCGTTGTAAGAGACGGTTTTACGATTGAAAGAGGCCCGGATTCCTTTTTGGCAAGAAAAACAAGTATTGTCAGACTAGCAAAGGAAGTCGGGATGGATGATAAATTAGTGCCTAATTCCACAGGTAAATCGTATGTTCTTGTTAACGAAAAGCTTCATTCAATGCCTGGTGGTTCGATCATGGGAGTTCCAACAGAAATAGGACCATTTATTACAACAGGTCTTTTTTCCGTTCCCGGTAAACTAAGAGCTGCGGCTGATTTTATTCTCCCTCGTTCAGAAAGCGGAAAAGACCAATCATTAGGACAATTTTTCAGAAGAAGATTGGGAGATGAAGTTGTGGAAAATTTAATTGAACCATTATTATCGGGCATTTATGCCGGCGATATTGATCAATTAAGCCTCATGTCCACTTTCCCGCAATTTTATGAGGTAGAACAGAAATACCGAAGCCTGATCATGGGTATGAAAAAAACAACTCCATCCCAGCCCAAGCAAGCAGAAAATAAGGATAAGAAAAAAGGCGGATTCTTAACCTTCAAAACAGGGCTTCAATCCTTTGCCGAAGCGATTGAAGCAAAATTGGATCCGAAGACAATCTTAAAGGGCCATCGTGTCGATAAAATTGTGAAATCCAATCAACAATATGAGATTTACTTGAATAATGGAGAAACGATTAATGCAGATTGTATTATTGCTGCTACCCCTCATAAGGTAACGCAAACAATGTTTTCTGACTATCGCTTTTTCGATCCATTTAAATCCGTCCCATCCACATCTGTTGCTACCGTAGCACTGGCCTTTCCCGAGGAGGCAATTAAGAATGAAATTGATGGGACAGGATTTGTCGTTTCGAGAAACGGTGATTATTCCATTACCGCCTGTACCTGGACCCATAAAAAATGGGAACATTCGACACCTAAAGGAAAAGTCCTGCTCCGTTGCTATGTAGGGAGAGCGGGCGATGAGACGATCGTCGACCTGTCAGATGATCAAATTATTAAGATTGTCCTTGATGATTTAAAAAAGACAATGGATATTACGCTGAATCCTGATTTTGCGATTGTATCGCGATGGAAAAATTCCATGCCGCAATACACTGTCGGGCATAAACAGCGATTGGCAGACATCTTAGAGCATGTTAAAGAAGAACTGCCAGGTGTATTTCTAGCAGGTGCTTCCTACGGAGGCGTCGGGGTTCCTGATTGTATCGATCAAGGAGAATTAGCTGTTCAGAATGTACTGGATTACTTAAAAGTGAAGAATTTTGCAAAAGAAGCTGTTCAGTGATGACGGCTTCTTCTTTTTATTTTTCCTACTACTTGCCAACTAATAAAATTGGATGTATACTCTTAAAGTATTAAGTGACTAAAATGTTCATATGGTCATTTATGGACAGCTGAATTATAACTTTTGTTATGGATTATTCTTAGGATAGTCCTTATCTTTGGAAGTAAAATGACCAAATGAATAAAATAGTCAATATTATAAGAGGAGGCATCGCTGGTGAAAAACATCTTGTTAAAGGAAGAGCTTTTGACCATTCTTAAAAATAAAAAAGTCTTAATTCCGATAATCGCTGTTATGTTTGTCCCTGTTTTGTATGCTGGAATGTTCCTTTGGGCGTTCTGGGACCCATATGACAAACTTGATGAGCTGCCGGTTGCGGTTGTGAATGATGATGCAGGTGCAACACTTGATGGGGATCACCTAAAGCTAGGTGATGACTTGGTTTCCAAACTAAAGAAAAGTAAAGATTTTGGATTTAAATTTGTCGATAAGAATGAAGGCTATAAAAAATTAAAAGACCAAAAATATTACATGGTCATCGAAATCCCAAAAGACTTTTCCAAAAATGCGACCACATTACTAGACGAAAAGCCGAAAAAGCTGGAGCTGATCTACACGCCAAACGAAAGCTTTAACTTCCTTTCAGCACAAATCGGCGGTACGGCAGCAGAGAAAATCAAAACAGCTGTCGCGGAAAAAGTAACCGAGACTTACGCTGAAACGATGTTTGACAAGATTACCGAACTTGCGGACGGAGTAGTCAAGGCGAGTGATGGTGCAGGGCAATTAAGTGATGGTTCCGTTGATTTAGACAAGGGGTCAAAGGACTTACAGGACGGTCTTGCGACACTTGCTGAGAAATCCATTGAATTTAATAACGGGATGAAGACTGCTGATTCGGGTTCTAACCAACTTGCATCAGGTTCTACTGAACTAAAAAAAGGGTTAGCAAAAGCAGATTCAAGTTTCCCGATGCTGGTTGATGGAACTAATGAGGTCTATGCAGGTGCACAACAATTAAAAAGTGACCTTCCAGCCGGTATTGCTGCTGGCATTGAAAAGGAATTAACCGGTAGTGTTGGGGAACTAAACAATGGCATTGATCAGTTTAAATCACAATTATCTGGAATGTTAGCAGCCCAAATTGCTGAGCAAACGATAACAGAACAAACAGAAAAAATGCAAAAGTTAGCTCAAACCTTAATTGATAACAAAGTTGACCCAGCTCTAGTACAAGGAATTATGGCGAATGAGCAAAAAACAGCACCAACAAAAGAACAGTTGCAGCAACAAATTTTATCGGAACTAAGCCCTAAACTTGATGCAGGCTTTAATCAATTCAAAACAGGGGTTGATGAAAAATTAGCAGGTGCATCGAGTGGTTTGTCTGAAAAAATTAATGCACAAACAACCCCTTACTTTGATAATTTGATTGCCGGTATTGGTAAAGTCAATAGTGGCCAGAAGGAATTACAACAAGGGGTCCACGATTTATATGTTGGTTCAACAAAATTAAATGATGGTGCCAGCGACCTTTCTTCTGGCATGAATCAATTAACAGCAGGTTCATCTGCACTTACATCTGGAGCTGAACAATTAGCAGATGGCTCTGACCAATTAAAAGATGGTACAACAAAACTGTCCGAAGGTGCCAAGGAATTAGCTGATAAGCTGTCAGACGGGGCAAATGAAGCTTCAAAGGTTCATTCCGATGATAAAACGTATAATATGATGGCAGCACCCGTTAAACTCGATAATGAAAAAATTAATCATGTGCCAAACTATGGAACAGGATTTGCACCATACTTTATTTCATTAGGATTATTCGTGGGTGCACTGTTATTATCGATTGTCTTCCCGCTGCGGGATACGGCGGTTGCCCCATCAAGTGGATTTAACTGGTTTCTTAGCAAGTATTCCATCATGGCAGGTGTTGGTATTATCCAAGCCTTACTTGCAGATGTCATTTTGCTTGGGGGATTAGGTCTTGACGTCCAAAGTGTACCGAAGTTTATTTTATTTTCGATCATCACGAGTTTGACGTTTATTGCATTAATTCAGCTGCTTGTTTCTGTTTTTGCAGATGCAGGACGGTTCTTGGCGATTGTCATTTTAATTTTCCAATTAACTACAAGTGCCGGAACTTTCCCACTTGAATTGATTCCAAACTTCTTACAGCATTTTAATGCCTTCTTGCCAATGACCTACACGGTTCAAGGATTTAAAGCTGTTATTTCAAGTGGTGACTTTAGCAATATGTGGCAAAATGTCATGATACTCTTAGGTTTCTTAGTAGCCTTTGCTATTTGTACAATCGCTTATTTTACAATGAGGCATAAACATCAAAATAATCATTTAGTAAGTGAATAAGGTTTGAAGCCAGCCGATTCGTTTTCGGCTGGTTTTTTTCATGAAATGAAACCAATTATTGAGTATATTAAAGATAGGAATCTTAGATTTGGAGGAATGAAACATGAAACTAACAGTAATCGGTTTTTGGGGTGGATATCCGAAGCAGAATGGGGCAAGCTCTGGATATTTGCTTGAACATGAAGGGTTTCAATTATTAATTGATTGTGGAAGCGGGGTTCTTTCAAAACTGCAAAATATCACTCAGCCGGAGGAATTGGATGCAGTCATCATTTCTCATTATCATCCTGATCACATTGCAGATATCGGTGTCCTGCAGCATGCAAGACTGATTCAGGGATTTTTAGGCAAGGATTTCCCGGCATTACCGCTATATGGTCATGAATTTGATCAACATGAATTTGCCAAATTAACGTATAAAAATATCACAAAAGGGTATGCTTATGTTCCCCATAGCACACTTGCAATAGGTCCGTTTCAAGTTTCATTTTTAAAAACGAACCACCCTGTTCCATGTTATGCGATGAGAATTGAGGCAGATGGTAAGACAATCGTATATACTGCTGATAGCTCCTTTAAGGAAGAGTTTATAGAATTCAGCCGAAATGCCGATGTTTTACTATGTGAATGTAATTTTTATGGACATCAAAATGGCATGTCAGCAGGGCATATGAACAGTGTGGAGGCCGGACGCTTTGCTCAAAAAGCAGCTGTTAAACAATTAATCCTCACTCACCTGCCGCAGTACGGAAATTTAGCGGATTTAATTACGGAGGCATCTGGCGAATATACTGGTATAATAAAACTTGCAGATGAATTTCTTTCTATTTCACTATAAGAAGGGGCAGAAAACTATGTTATTTATCGATAATAAAGGCATCACTGATCCGCGGATTAATTTGGCAATTGAAGAGTATGCGTTGAAAAATCTTGATATTAATGAGACCTATTTATTATTTTACATAAATGAACCATCCATCATTATTGGCAAAAATCAAAACACGATTGAAGAAATCAATACAGAATATGTTGAGGGTAATGGGATTCACGTTGTGCGCAGGTTGTCGGGCGGTGGTGCAGTATACCATGATTTAGGTAATTTAAACTTTAGTTTTATTACAAAGGATGACGGTGAAAGCTTCCATAACTTCCGCAAGTTCACTGAGCCGGTCGTGGCAGCATTGAAAGCATTAGGGGTTAACGCCGAGTTAAGCGGTAGAAATGACCTGGAAGTTGAGGGCAGGAAAATTTCCGGGAATGCCCAATTTTCCACTAAAGGGAGAATGTTCAGCCATGGAACCCTGCTGTTTAATTCAGAAATGGATCATGTTGTCTCTGCATTAAAGGTGAAGAAGGACAAGATTGAATCGAAAGGAATCAAATCGGTTCGCAGCCGGGTTGCCAATATATCAGAGTTTTTAACAGAAAAGATTGATATTCAAGCTTTCCGTTCTTTAATTTTGAAATCCATTTTTGAAGGACAAGAAGAAATACCTGAATATGTATTGACTGAAGAAGATTGGGAAAAGATTCATCAGCTATCAAAGGAGCGCTACCAAAACTGGGAATGGAACTACGGAAAATCGCCGAAGTTCAACTTGCAGCATTCTCACCGTTTCCCTGTTGGTTCGATCGATGCCCGCTTGGAAGTTAACAAAGGAATCTTAGAAAATTGTAAAATATATGGTGACTTCTTTGGTGTTGGCGATGTAAGTGATATTGAAAACAAGTTAAAAGGGATTCGCTATGAAAAAAGTGAAATTGAAAGGGTACTATCAGAAATTGATACCAAACATTATTTTGGAAATATTTCAAAAGAAGAATTTTTCAACTTAATTTATTAAAGTGAACGCGGTGATAAAAATCACCGCGTTTTTTTGAATTATACTTGAATACCAAACTTTCTAGCAATATAATATATTTAGAATATTTTATATTTATTAATTAGTGAATGAGTATTCATTCATAAGGGGAGGGAAATTATGAATCTATCTTTACAGCTTCATGAGACGGCAAAGACTTATGCCGAAAAACCAGCGTATTATTTTATGGGGCAGTCAAGTACTTATGCTGAATTGGATGAGGCGATAACAAAGTTTGCTTCTGGCTTAGAAAAGTTAGGAATCAAGCAAGGGGATCATGTTGCTTTATTGTTAGGCAACTCACCACACTTTGTCATTAGCTTATACGGTGCATTACGGCTGGGGGTAACCGTCATTCCTGTTAATCCGATCTACACGGCAGATGAAATTGGCTATATTTTAAATAATGGTGATGTTAAAGTGGTTGTTGCGCTTGACCAAGCGTTACCTCTAGCAGAAAAAATGCAACCGTTCCTGCCAAAAATTGAGCATTATATCTTTTGTGAAACCAAGCCTAAAAGTTTAGCTGATGCTGAAATTGAAAAGCTGTCTGTTTGTCCAAAAATGAAATCGTTTTCAAATGTGGTGACTTCTGGTGATTTAACCTTCCAGGGTCCTGGGTTGAAGGACGATGATGTTGCCATCATCCTCTATACTTCCGGAACAACCGGAAAACCAAAGGGTGCTATGTTAACCCATAAGAATTTATATAGCAATGCCAAAGATGTTGGCGATTATTTAAAAATGAATAACGGTGACAGAGTGGTAACAGTCCTGCCGATGTTCCATGTTTTCTGTTTGACGGTTGCCTTAAATGCGCCGTTAGTAAGTGGTGCAACCATGTTGATTGCACCGAAATTTAGTCCAAAGGAAATTTTTGAGCTAATAAAAGACTCTGGGGCTACCGTGTTTGCCGGTGTTCCAACGATGTATAATTTCCTCTATCAATATCCAGAGGGGAATCCAGCGGACTTGAAATCATTACGTTTGTGCGTTTCTGGCGGTGCTTCCCTGCCAGTTGCTTTATTGAATAATTTCGAGAAAAAATTTAATGTGTTAATTTCCGAAGGGTATGGACTATCAGAGGCATCTCCTGTTACATGCTTTAACCCACTTGACCGACCGCGCAAAGCCGGTTCAATTGGCACATCGATCCTACATGTAGAAAACAAAGTGGTCGATGAGCTTGGGGAAGAGGTCCCTGTCGGTGGTGTTGGTGAATTGATTGTTCGTGGCCGGAATGTGATGAAGGGCTATTATAAAATGCCGGAAGAAACAGCTGCGTCTATCCGTAATAGCTGGTTGCATACTGGTGACATGGCGAGAATGGATGAAGAAGGTTACTTTTATATTGTTGACCGCAAAAAGGATTTAATCATCGTTGGCGGTTACAATGTATATCCACGTGAAGTAGAGGAAGTGATCTATAATCATCCGGATGTTGTCGAAGTGGCCGTGCTGGGTGTTCCAGACCTTGATCAAGGTGAGGCTGTAAATGCCTATGTTGTCAGCAAAAACCCGGATCTTACCAAAGAGCAGGTACGGGAATACTGTAAAGAGCACCTTGCCAAATATAAAGTGCCATCCACAATTGAATTTTTAAAAGAACTTCCAAAGAATACGACAGGAAAAATATTAAGGCGTGCCCTTAAAACACAGATTACCCAAGCTGTTGGAAAGTAAGATTTTTAAATTTTTCTTGTGAAAGGCAGGCATTTAGCCTGTCTTTTTCGAATTCCTAAACAAAGGGGTGGATAAAATGGAGCAAATTATACTTGAGGTTAACGATCATATTGCGGTTGTGACCATTAATCGTGCGGAGGCACTCAATGCTTTTAATTTCGAGACATTGCTTGAATTGCAAGCCAAGATTGAAGAAATCAGGATTGATCCTAAGGTCAGGGCTGTTATCTTTATCGGTGCAGGTGGGAAGTCCTTTAGCGTAGGAGCTGATTTAAAAGAACGAAAAAACCTAACCGATGAGCAAGTGAAACGAAACTTGTTTAAAATAAATGAGGTTTTTAACGCAATTGATACACTTCCACAGCCAACTATCGCCGCCATAAACGGATTTGCCTTTGGCGGAGGCATGGAGCTTGCCTTGGCTTGTGATTTTCGGATTGCCGCAAAGGAGGCAGTAATGGGACTTACAGAAACGGGTTTGGCCATTATTCCTGGGGCTGGCGGGACGCAGCGGCTGCCAAGACTTATTGGTCAGGCGAAGGCATTGGAGCTTATTCTAACCGCAAGCAGGCTCACGGCAGATGAGGCTCTTCACTATGGACTTCTGACAAGGGTTGTTTTTCGCAGTGATTTATTAAACGAGTGTTTAGGCTATTGCTCGCAGTTACTCGCGAATGGTCCTGTGGCTATACAGCAGGCAAAGTTTGCGATCAAAAATGGGATGAATACCGATTTACACACTGGGCTTCAGATCGAACGGAAGGCATACGAGGTGACGCTCCTGACCGAAGACCGGATCGAAGCATTACAAGCCTTCGCTGAAAAAAGAAAACCTGTTTTTAAAGGTAAATAAATATGAAACTTCAATCAGTGAGGATTGTTCCATGCCCTTGCTGATTTTTTTTTCGTCCAATCGAGGACATTGGCAGGCGCTTTTTCTTTCATAATCACAGAAAATTTGCTAAAATTTATTTTTATATGAGTCATTGAAGCAAGGGGGGAATAATGATGGGGGATATCGCAATAGGAAGTGAATCATCTGAATTTAAAAAGGGAATCCAGGCGGGGATTAGCATCGGGATTGGTTATTTTCCGATTGCATTGACATTTGGGCTCCTTGCTAAAACTTCCGGACTAACAATTTATGAAACGGTGTTAATGAGTCTTATTGTGTTTGCCGGGGCATCACAATATATTTCATTAAGCCTAATCGCTTATGGGACCGGTATTTTTGAAATTGTATTAACCACATTCATCGTAAACATAAGACATTTTCTAATGTGCACAACGTTAAATGAAAAGTGCGAAGATGATTACATACTAAACAAACTCTTTTACTCTTTCGGTGTTACGGACGAGACCTTTTCAGTCGCGGCTACAAGGGAAGGTAAAGTATCAACAGGCTTTATGTTCGGCCTCATTTCAGTAGCCTATTCCAGCTGGGTGGTCTGTTCAGGGATAGGCCATCTTATAGGGGCAAGTCTGCCGCAAACCTTGCAGGAGAGTATGGGGGTTGCACTATACGCAATGTTTATTGGGCTTCTGGTCCCTTCAATGAAGAAAAGTGTTAAGGTGATCTTTTTAGCCGTCCTTGGAGCGCTTTTTAATTCCATTTTTACCATTGGCCAAATCATGGCCCAAGGCTGGGCAATTGTTACGGCCACGCTATTATCAGCTATTATCATTGAAACAGCAGAAGTAATGAAAACAAGGTTTCGAGGTGGACGATCATGAGGAGTGAAATTGTTTGGATGATAATCGGTATGGGGCTGGTTACCTATATTCCGCGTATGCTCCCATTTGTGCTGTTTAAAGGGAAGGAGCTGCCCCCATTTATTCAAGGGGTGTTGAAAAATGTCCCGTATGCCACCCTTGGTGCGTTAATTTTCCCAGCAATCATTTTCATTCAAAAGGACGATATTTGGTACGGAGTACTGGGGGCTGCGGCAGCTTTTATTGCAGCTTATTTAGGAGCTAATGTAATCGTAGTTGTCCTTGGTTCAATAGCCGTCCTCGCCCTATACTCTTTTCTTCTGTAAGCTGGTTATAGTACTAGCTTTTTTTTATGCTTAGTTCTAAAACCGCCATTTTTAACTAAACTAAGTATAGAGAGGCTGTACACGAGGAGGGACAAAATCATGGTAAGAAAAATGGGGGTCTATGCGGTTTTGGCCTTTTGTCTATATGGATTGTTTTTTTATTGGTATTTATTTCAATTTGCCGATGCAGCAGTACCATTTGAATTTGAAGGATCAAAAGCAGACCCTATCACCTTTCTTAATGGACGAGAGCTAAGTTTAAGCGAGGAGTATTCAAAAGTAAGGAACCTTTTGTTTTTCCTATCGACACCGTTTGAATGGCTTTTCTATTTTCTGATATTGTTATTTGGATTTTCAAAGGCGTTTAAGCGCTGGGCAGATAGCTCTTCAAAGTATAAGCTTCTGCAAACGGCCATCTATCTTATTTGGTTATCTTTTTTTGCCTTTTTAGCGACGTTTCCTTTGAACTATATTAGTTATTCGCTCTCCAAAACATATCATATTTCCACTCAACCCTTTGCATCGTGGATGAAGGATGAATTAATTGACTTTTGGCTTAATTATGGGACTTGGTTGATCATTGTCCCTGTTCTTTACTGGTTGATGAAGAAAAGCCAAAAGCGCTGGTGGCTTTACGGATGGCTGTTATCAATTCCATTTACATTATTTATGATGTTCTTGCAGCCAGTTGTCATCGATCCGTTATACAATGATTTCTATCCATTAAAAAATAAGGAATTGGAAACGAAAATTTTAGCCTTGGCAGATAAGGCTGATATTCCGGCTCAGCATGTTTTTGAAGTCAATATGGCGGATAAAACTAATTCCTTAAATGCCTATGTTGCAGGGATTGGCTCGAATGCCAGGATTGTCCTCTGGGATACGACGTTAAATCGGCTAAATGATAATCAAATTCTTTTTATTATGGCCCATGAAATGTGCCATTACGTTGAAAAACATGTTTATTTCGGTATTGCAGGCTATCTGCTTCTTTCTCTCCTCGGGCTGTATCTGACCTATAGGCTGATGAATTGGGCAGTGAGACGCTATGGAAATGAACTAAAAATAACAGATGTAAGAGATATTCGCTCCCTTCCGTTATTTTTTTTGATTCTGTCGATGCTCTTGTTTGCTGCAAGCCCTTTGACAAATCTTGCTTCTCGCTATCAGGAAACAAGGGCTGACAAATATGCGATTGAAATGACAAAAAATTCGGAAGCCGCGATTACCTCTTTTCAAGAACTAACCCGCTCTGGATTAAGTCAGGTAAATCCGCCGTTATTGGTAAAATTATTTCGTTACACGCATCCTTCTATGCTTGATCGGATTTCCATGCTCGAAGAATATGAGATTAAGCATCGAAATGAATAGAGTAAAGTGGCTGAAGACCAAATCCCTCGTCTTCAGTCTTTTTATTTTATAAACAAAAAACCACCAAAACTGGCGGTTTAAGTCGTTTCTTTAGGTTCCAAATCGTTTATTAATTTCCTTCAGCTCACCGGATAAATGGAGGAATGATTTTTTGTCCCGTGTGTCAATGGCCATGTCAATTTTCCGTAATAACTTTTCCTTTGCAACCGTAAGCTGAATTTCTGACAAAAGCATATCGATGTAAAGGTCCTGGACAAAGTTCTCTTTCATTCGATTGCGTTTCATGGCACCAAGTTTCATTAATTCTGTGTATGATTTTTCATTCATGAAAATCACCTCTGATGCTTTTTTTAATTATATGGAGATTTTCAAATAATATCAATAATTTATAAAATTTTCTGATAGTTTTTTTCTTGACATAAACTTTGTGAATAAAAAAGGAACAATTCGAAATTTTTAAGGAATAAAAAGAAAAAGGTGGTAAGATATGGTGGATTCACAAAAATGAAAAGGAGTTGAAGGTATTGAAGGTATTGAAGGGTATCAAAATTGGTGAATATGTGGTGAATACATGTACGATGTATATTGAACCAGTAGAATATGCAAATAAAATTTATTCCCGTATTGTTGAAGTAGAAGCGGAATTCTTGTCTCCTTTTAAACCGTTGCATAATATAAAACACAGCTGCGAATTTTATGGTGTCGATTATGAAAGCAGGAGGAAAGGGACAAGGCTTTTAATTGATCGTTCGAGAAAACTCCCAATTGTCATAGAACCATTTAACGGTATCTATGCTTTCTGTACTGTTTCACCTAGCGACCTTAAGTGTTTTTGGTTCATCCTTGACCATATTAAGGATTATCGTCGTGTCTCTGCTAGAGAGACAATGGTCATTTTCCATAATGACCAATCTCGAACTTTTCCGGTTTCCTATAATACGTTTAATACTCAAATGTTAAGAACTTCCTATTTACAAACAAAGCTTATGCAACGCGTTGATTTTAATAAGAAAAAGGAATTTTATTTACTGCATAGGCCTAAGTCGTCTAAGGCATCGGAAAGCAGTGGGAAGTATTCAAAAAAACGAAAAATACGAAACCATTGATTAATTTTTAAATTCTATCGGGAAGATGTTTTTTAAATAGGTATGCCTCCATTAATTCTTGGACTTTATTGCGTATCCTTGGATTAAAGTAATTATGGTTTTCTTCATAGCCTTTATAAATAAACATGTACATGGTAAAAGCATCGTCCCGGTTTGTTTCAATAACTTGAAGCTTATTCTTCTTCATATACTGTTTTACCTCAGAGAGTTCCTGTTGAATTTCCTTCATTGTTGCTTCAATTAAATCCAAATAAGGCTTTTTTAATTTAAATGGGCTATTTTCCACAACGATTAAATCACGGTTTAAGACGATGAGAACCATCGGTAAATAAATCGCCTTCTCCATTATGTCACGGTCATCCTCAGGAATTCTGGTCATCTTACCATCTACACCTTTCTTTATTTTTCGAACAAACGTTCCATTTTTATTTTACAAAAAAAGAAACATAAAAGCAATAGACCTTTGCAACAAAGAAAGCTCGTCAATTGACGAGCTTTCTTTGTTGCAAAGGTCAGGCAATATATGAGAAAGTTTTTATTAATAGAAGGATATTTGATAGGGGAAAATGAATTTAATGAGGAAACCTAAAAAAAGAAAAAACAGTCATATATTGTTGAAGGTAAAAAACATAGACGAATGGGTGATAAACAAATGAGAGCTGATAAACATCAAAATAAGAAAAAGAGAAGATGGCCATCCATTTTGCTTGTTTTCTTACTACTTATTGGTGCAGTGGCTGGGTATGCTTATTTTCAATTTAAACAAGGAGTCAACCAATCATTAAAAAAAATTAACAAGGATAATAATGAAGCAAATGTTGTCTATACATTTGAAGGGCAGAAGGATCAATACGGGGACACGAATGTCCTGTTGCTTGGCAGTGATGCACGGGGAAAGGAAAAGTCTCGTGCTGACACCATTATGATTGTCCATTATAACGAGGATAAAGGAACATACAAGATCACATCGATCATGAGGGATAGCTATGTCACTATTCCTGGGCACGGCAAGCATAAAATCAATTCAGCCTTTGCTCTTGGCGGTCCAGAGTTAATGAGACAAACGATCAAACAGAATTTTGACCTTGACTTGCAGTACTACGCGATTGCCGATTTTCAAGGCTTTGTCCAGCTAATTGACGAAGCTTTTCCAAAAGGTGTAGAGATTGATGTTGAAAAGAAAATGTCAGAGAATATTGATGTAACATTAGAACCTGGCCTGCAAAGGTTAGATGGTGCCCACTTGCTTGGTTATGTTCGCTTCCGTCATGATGCCATTGGTGACTTTGGGCGGGTCGAAAGACAACAAAAGGCAGTAAAAGCGATTAAAGATCAATTGGGCGGTTTTCAAACGATCGCAAAACTTCCAAAATTAATTGGTGTTGTTTCGCCATACGTTAATACAAATATGGACACCTCGGATACATTATTTATGGCTAAAGACTTCCTTTCAGATAACAGGGGGAGTATTGAAACATTACGTATACCAATTGAAAATAGCTTTACAGAGCCGCGGATAAAAGGGGAGGGGGCAGTTCTGGATATTGATGTCGAAAAAAATAAAAAGGCGCTCCACCAATTTATTACACAATAAAGATTTTATCCAAAATAGTAAAGAACAATAATTAAAGGAGAATGGGATGGACATCGAATCACTAAAAGCTTGGTTTACACTTGAACATATTATGCGTCTCATACAAGAATATCGGGCGCTTGGACCGATACCGGGCATATTGTTGATCGTCCTTGAAGCATTTTTGCCGTTTCTCCCCTTGGTTGTATTTGTAATGGCAAATGCCAGTGCCTTTGGACTATGGTTAGGATTTTTATATTCTTGGATAGGAGCTTGTATCGGGGCCTTACTTGTTTTTTCCTTAATCAGGAGATACGGGCAAAAAAGGTTATTATCTTTTTTGCCTAGGCATCCGAAGGTCCGCAAGCTAATGGACTGGGTGGACCATCATGGGTTTGGTCCTCTTTTTTTAATATTATGTTTTCCTTTTACCCCATCTGCATTGGTAAATATTGTTGCTGGCCTTTCAAAAATAAAATTTGCTCAATACATGCTGGCTGTGTGTATTGGAAAGATGGTCATGATATTTACGATTAGCTTTATTGGCTATGATCTACGTTCCTTAATAACAAAACCTTTTCGAACGGTCATCGTTTTACTTGTCATTTTTATACTTTGGTATGTAGGGAAAAGAATTGAAGTAAGGATGAATAAGAGCGCGGAAACTGACCATAATGGAGAAATAGATAGAAATAAAGAGAAGGAGAAATGGAGGAGCTTCAATGAAAATTGAATGGAAAAAGGAAGGGTTGGAATGGGTTAAGGCATTTGCTATCGGAATCATAATCTTTGCTTTTATTCGCACATTTTTCTTTTCTAATTATATTGTAGAAGGTGAATCAATGATGCCGACGCTTCAAGACGGTAACAAGCTGGTTGTTAACAAGCTTGGCTATCAGGTTGGTGAATTAAACCGATTTGACGTCATTGTCTTTCATGCTAATGCCAAAGAGGACTTTGTTAAACGGATTATCGGGCTTCCGGGTGATAAAATTGAATACAGGGACGATACTCTGTTTATTAATGGACACAAGTATGAAGAACCATTTCTAAATATCTATAAACAAAAATCTCCAGGTATCAAAATAACCGGAGATTTCAGCCTGATGGAAATTACCGGTGAAAATGCAGTTCCGGAGGGGAAATTATTTGTCCTCGGCGATAATCGATTAGGAAGCTGGGACAGCCGTCAATTCGGCTTCATCTCTTCCAGTCAAGTTGTCGGCAAAGTTGATTTACGTTATTGGCCATTGAATGAAATGGATGTTCATTTTTAAATATATGGATAAAACACGATGGAAAAATCGTGTTTTTTTATTGATAATAACGCAGCAATTACCATTATTAGGGTAATGCAAACGTTTGTGCTCTTATTGTGGTAAAATGAGAGATAGAGAGTTTTGTAAGAAGAGGGGGAAACACATGTCACTAAGAATGGTAATTGGGCGGACAGGAAGCGGAAAAACAACTATGTTTCTTGATGAAATACGTGACCGGCTTGTGGAAAATCCAGAAGGGACACCAATTATATATATTGTTCCTGAACAGATGACATTTTTATCTGAATATCGTTTGGCGACAGACTCAAGCATTGGCGGAATGATTCGTGCCCAGGTTTTCAGCTTCTCACGTTTAGCATGGCGAATTCTGCAGGAAACCGGTGGAATCAGCCGTACGCATTTAAGCAGTGTCGGAATGAATATGTTAATTCGTAAAATCATTGACGAGCAGAAAGAAAATTTAAAGATTTTTCAGCGGGCGGCCGATAAGAATGGCTTTGTCCAGCAGTTAGAACAGATGATTACCGAATTTAAGCGATACTGTCTTAGACCCGAGGAGCTGGTCAAAGAGGCAGCACAGTTCAGTTCCGAGGACACTTCTGCTTCAAAAGCCTTACACGATAAATTAAAAGATTTGGAAATAATCTATACAAAATTTGAGGACGAAATCTTTGGTAAATATATCGATTCAGAAGATTACTTTCGCCTCTTAGCAGAGAAAATATCAGCCTCAGCATACTTAAAAGAGGCAGAAATCTATATCGATGGATTTTATAGCTTTACACCGCAGGAATATCTTGTTATGGCGGAATTAATGAAGCATTGTAAAAGTGTTTCCATTGCGATAACCTCAGAGCGATTGTTCTTTGATTCAGCGCCAGATGAGCTAGATTTATTCCGCCTGTCAGGTGAGACTTGTTACAATATATATGGTTTAGCCAGAACAAGCGGTATCGAAATGGAACAACCGATCATTCTTAAAGAACAAATGAAATGGAATCAGCCGTCTTTAAGACATTTAGAGGAAAAATTTGATGCCCGACCTGCCGAAGTTTTTTATGGAGAGACAGCGATTCAAATCAGTCAAGCTGTCAACAGAAGAGCCGAAATTGAAGGCATTGCCCGAGAAATTCGCGATGTAGTTCGGACAAGTGGGTACCGTTATCGGGATATCGCCCTCTTAATTAGAAATGGCGGGGATTATCATGAAATTGTCGAACCGGTTTTTGACGATTATCAGATACCATATTTTATCGACCAGAAAAGGACGATGCTCAATCACCCGCTGATTGAATTGATCCGCTCGAGTCTTGAAGTGATAAACTCTTTTTGGCGTTATGAACCAGTTTTTAGAGCGATAAAAACAGAATTATTATATCCTTTTCAGGAAAATCCTCATAAAATGCGTGAAAGAATGGATAGGCTGGAAAACTATTGTTTAGCCTATGGAATCAATGGGAGTAAATGGACGAAAAAGGATCGCTGGGTTTACCGGCGTATAAAAGGACTGGAATTAACAGGAAATGTCCAAACCGATACAGAAAAAGAGATGGAGCAAGAATTAAATGAATTAAAGCTTATGGTAACTGCGCCTATTTTACGACTGTCAAGAAGATTAAAAAAAGCCGATACAGGACGTAAGCTTTGTGAAGCCATCTATTTGTATTTGGAAGAATTAGAGATTCCGGAAAAATTGGAAAAATGGAAAATGGCTGCTGAAGAAAAGGGTAATCTTGTAAGAATGCGGGAGCATGAACAGGTGTGGAATGCAGTCGTAGAACTTCTTGACCAATATGTTGAAATACTAGGGGAGGAGCAAGTTACACTTAGGGCATTTGCTGCTATTTTAGAGGCAGGCTTCGAATCCTTGCATTTTTCGCTTATCCCCCCTGCACTTGACCAGGTTCTAATTGGTGATTTAGAAAAATCAAGGCTGAATGAGATCAAAATTGTTTTCGTAGTGGGAGTCAATGAAGGGGTCCTGCCTGCGAAAATTTCCGATGAGGGCATTCTTGCCGATGAAGACAGGGAGCTGCTCCTTGCTGCAGGCATCAATGTTGCACCAAGCAGCAGAACCCGTCTCTTGGATGAAAGTTTTCTTGCCTATAAGGCTTTTACGGCACCATCAGACATGCTTTATGTCAGCTTCCCGCTTGCAAATGAAGAAGGAAAATCATTAATCCCTTCGTCATACATTAAGAGACTTAAGGACATGTTCCCAGATGCAAATGAAGCGTATTATGTTACAGATCCTTTAGAGCTTACAGAAGCCGGACAGTTAAGTTTTGTTTCAAATTTTACAACAACCTTGTCCTACCTTAACACGCAGCTGCAATGGAAAAAGCGAAATTATCCCATTTCTAATCTGTGGTGGGATGTGTATAACTATTATCTGGAGAGTGCGTGGAAAAATAAAGCACAAAAGGTGTTTTCAAGCCTTTATTATTCAAACAGGGCCGTTCAGCTTTCCAAAGAGGCTGCGGATGAATTATATGGTGAGACAATTCAGGCTAGTGTTTCAAGAATGGAATTATTCAATGGCTGCGCCTTTTCACATTTTGCCCAGCATGGACTAAAGCTCCGTGAACGGCAAATTTTTCGCTTGGAAGCTCCAGACATTGGCGAATTATTCCATGCTGCTTTAAAGCAGATTGCCGATATTGTCAATGAACAAAACATTTCCTGGGCTAAATTAACACGGCAGCAATGTGAAGAACTTTCTAAAGAGGCGGTCAAGACATTAGCACCGAAGCTGCAAAACGAAATACTACTTAGCTCGGAACGACATCATTATATCAAACGGAAATTGGAGCAAATCATTACCAGAGCTTCTCTCGTATTGAGTGAGCATGCGAAAGTGAGTGGTTTCTCTCCGATTGGTTTAGAATTAGGTTTTGGCCCTAATGGGGACCTGCCGCCATTAACCTTTTCGTTAAAAAATGGAAAAAGAATGGAGTTGGCTGGACGGATTGATAGGGTCGACAAAGCGAACACGGTAGATGACAGTGTCTTTTTGCGAGTGGTCGATTATAAATCGAGTGAGAAGGATGTCAATTTAACTGAAGTGTATTATGGTCTTGCCCTGCAAATGTTGACCTATCTTGATATTGTTATAACACATTCTAGTGAACTTGTAGAGATGAAAGCAAGCCCTGCAGGTGTCCTTTACTTCCATGTTCATAATCCATTTATTAATACAAAGAAAATGTTGACGATGGATGAAATCGAAACTGAAATGATGAAAAAGTTTAAAATGAATGGGCTTATGTTGAGTGACCAAAGAGTCATCCAGCTGATGGATCAATCACTTGAATCAGGTGATTCGCAAATTGTTGCAGCCGGAATAAAAAAAGATGGAAATTTATCAAAAAAATCAAAAGTAGCAAGTTTAGAAGAATTTGATCATTTAAGAAACCATGTCCGCGATTTATATCAGAAAACAGGCAATGCCATTATTGATGGGCAAATCGATATTGCTCCATATAAACTGAAGGACAAAACACCATGTACATTTTGCGCCTATAAATCAGTTTGTCAATTTGATGAATCAATTGAAAGTAATCGTTATAGGATTCTGGCACCGTACTCTAAGAATGATGTCTTGAATTTAATCAGAAAGGAGGAAATGGAAAATGAGTAATTTCATGATCCCAGCAAAGCCGGAGGGTGTGACCTGGACAGACGACCAGTGGAAGGCAATTATGGCCAGGAATAAAGATATCCTTGTAGCAGCTGCAGCCGGTTCAGGGAAAACTGCTGTCCTTGTGGAAAGAATCATCCAAAAAATTCTTTCTTTAGAGGATCCGATTGATGTCGATGAATTGTTAGTTGTGACCTTTACGAATGCTTCCGCAGCAGAAATGCGGCACCGTATCGGGGAAGCGTTGGAAAAAGCAATAGATCAAGATCCGGGCTCCAGGCATTTACGAAAACAGCTCAGCTTACTTAATAAGGCCGCCATTTCAACGCTGCACTCCTTTTGCATGGAGGTAATCCGTAGATATTATTATTTAATCGATATTGACCCGGGATTTAGAATTGCTGATGAAACTGAGGCACAGTTAATTAGGGATGAAGTGATGGACGAGCTGTTTGAGGAGGAATATGGGAAAAAGGATAATGTGGCCTTTTTTAATTTAGTCGATTCGTTCACAAGTGATCGAAGCGATGAAGCTTTAATGGACATTGTTCGTTCAATATACGACTTTGCTCGTTCGAACCCTCAGCCGGAGCAATATTTACATGCAATTGTTTCAATGTATGACGTGGCAGATGGAACAAATATAGAAAGTCTTCCGTTTACTCAGGCACTTCTTTTTGATATCGAATTGCAATTAGATGCTGCAAAGGAAATGGTTAAGCGCGGCTTGGAGCTAACAAAGCTTCCAAACGGCCCGGCACCAAGAGCAGAAAACTTTTTAGATGATTTGCGTGTCTTGGATACTCTTTTGTTTGCACAAAAGGATTCATGGGCGACACTGTATCAGGCAATGCAATCATGGTCTTTTTCAAGGGCTAAACAGGTGAAGGGTGACCACTTTGATAAGTCTTTAACAGAAAAAGCCCAGAAGTTGCGGGATAAGGCCAAGAAAAAAATTCAAGACATAAAAGAAGAGCTCTTTTCACGGAAACCGGAAAGTTTTATACGAGATATGGATGAGATGCGTCCATTAGTAGAAATGCTGGTTTATCTTGTAAAAGAATTCTCAGACCGATTCGAGAAAGTAAAAAAAGAAAAGGGCCTTGTTGATTATGCTGATTTAGAGCATAACTGTCTTGGGATTTTGACAAAAGGAGTCTCAGCAGATGGGGAATTTCTTCCTTCAGAAGCGGCCCTTGCTTACCGCAGGCATTTTAAAGAAGTATATTGCGATGAGTACCAAGATGTAAATATGGTCCAGGAGACGATTCTCAAGCTGGTAACACAGGATGATGAGAATACAGGCAACCTATTCATGGTTGGTGACGTCAAACAGTCGATCTATCGTTTTCGATTGGCTGAGCCCAATCTCTTTTTAAGTAAATATAATCGCTTTAATGTTGATGGCATGGAATCGGGGCTGAGAATCGATTTAGCCCGTAATTTTAGAAGCAGGAAAGAGGTGCTTGATGCCACCAATTATTTATTCAAACAAATCATGGATGTCAAGGTTGGGGAAATAGAATACGACGAGGCAGCAGAGTTGCGAAATGGTGCACCATATCCATTAGACGATTCTTATCCGGTTGAAGTAATGCTGATAGATCAAAACGCTAAAAGTGCGGAAACGGCCGCAGATACAGAAATGGAAAGCGAAACAGAAACAGCTGAGTTTGATGCAGCAGAACTTGAACAATCACAGCTTGAAGCTCGAGTGTGTGCAGCGAAAATAAAAGAATTAGTGACAAGTGGTGCACCTATATATAATCCAAAAACGAAAACGCAAAAACCGTTGATGTATCGGGATGTGGTAATCCTTCTCCGCTCTATGACATGGGCGCCGCAGATCATCGAAGAGTTCAAGCTGCAAGGAATTCCTATTTATGCGAATTTATCCACCGGTTATTTTGAAGCAACAGAGGTATCCATAATGATGTCGCTGCTCCGGGTTATTGATAATCCATTCCAGGATATTCCCTTAGCGTCTGTGTTACGTTCACCTATTGTCGGGTTAAATGAGGAAGAATTATCAAAAATTCGGATCCACAGGAAGCGCGGTTCCTTTTGGGAGGCGGTATCTGCCTTTTGTTTGAGCAAGGCAGCCGAAAATACGGAATCATTTTATGAAAAGGTCCGCAGTTTTTATGATATGTTAAAAAACTGGCGTTCGCTGGCAAGACAAGGATCGCTTTCTGAACTGATCTGGCAGTTATACCGCGATACTCAGTTTTATGATTTTGTTGGTGGTCTGCCCGGCGGGAAGCAGCGTCAGGCAAACCTAAGAGCTTTATATGACAGAGCCCGCCAATATGAACAAACCTCGTTCCGAGGGTTATTCCGATTTTTACGTTTTATCGAGCGCATGATGGAAAGAGGGGACGACCTCGGGGCAGCAAGAGCACTCGGTGAGCAGGAGGATGTTGTCCGTATCATGACCATCCATAGCTCTAAAGGGCTTGAATTTCCTGTTGTATTTATGGCAGGAATGGCAAGGAACTTTAATATGATGGATATCGGAAAATCCTACATGCTTGATAAAGAATACGGATTTGCTGCTAAATATGTAAATGCCGAGAAACGTATTTCTTATCCTTCCCTGCCGCAAATTGCGTTTAAGCGAAAAAAGAAAATGGAAATGCTTGCTGAAGAAATGCGCGTGTTATACGTGGCGATGACGAGGGCGAAAGAAAAGCTCTATATGACAGCAACTCTAAAGGATGCAGTGAAAACAATTGACCAATGGAATGATGTTTCCGCTAATACTGAATGGCTCCTGCAGGATTATGAGCGGGCATCAGCAATGAGTTATATTGACTGGATTGGTCCCTCACTGATCCGTCATCAAGACTGTGGTGAATTAAGGGGGGGCGATGGAACAAATTCGGTAATTCCATTGGAAATCACAAACCATCCATCCGCCTGGAAAATTAGCATACTAAGTGCCGAAGAAATCAGGAATCAAGAAACAGCATTTGAAGCGGAAGAGGATACCTTTCTGGACAAGGTTCAAACATTAGAGAAAGTTCCGGCAGAATCTTTATTTACTGAGGAAATAAGGGATCGGCTGACATGGGAATATTCCTTCCCGGAAGCCACGGCCCATCGCTCGAAGCAATCTGTGTCGGAAATAAAACGCTTTGCGGAAATGACTGATGAACAAAGTGGATCAGATTTAGTTCGAAGGTTTAAAAAATCAATTTTAAAACGGCCTAGGTTTATGCAGGAAAAACAATTAAGTCCTGCAGAGCGCGGAACAGCTATGCATATGGTGATGCAGCATGTGGATTTGGCAAAGACTGTTAGTGAAGAAGCTATTCATGAGCAATTAAACTGGATGGTTCACAATGAATTATTAACCCCAGAGCAGGCAGCAGTCATTGACAGTCAATTAATTGTTGAATTCTTTAACACAGAATTAGGAAAAAGATATTTTCATGCTAAAGCCATTTATAGGGAAATTCCATTTACCCTTTCATTGCCTGCAAGTGATGTTTATCCTAACTGGAATGAAGCCGATGAATCTATATTTGTGCAAGGAATTATTGACTGCATTTTGGAGGACGAGAATGGACTTGTTTTGATTGACTATAAAACAGATGGCATAACAGATAGGTATAAGGGGGGCTTTCTTCAAGCGCGGCCAATCCTCGAAGACAGATACAGACTGCAGATCAATCTATACACCAAGGCCATTGAACAAATCTGGAAAAGAAATGTTGCAGAAAGATATTTATTTTTCTTTGATGGAGCTCATATCATAAAAGTGGAATAGAAATAAAAAATGACATAGACCATCATGATGGTTTATGTCATTTTTAATTATTCCCTGCTATAGGCTGATCAATCAAATTTGTATCAAGAACATTTGTACCACTTAACCCATTATTCGTTACAATAAAGCCACCGGTATTAAACCCACCAGAGCCGGCGAAAGTTTTCGTGCTGCTCTTTGGAGAGATATAAACGGTATCTCCAAATTGTACAATTCCTCCGCCTATACTAATAATTTGTACTGGACCAATAATCGCTGGCATTATAAACATCCTTTACAATTTTGAACTACCTTTGAACCTGCTTTAAAAGTAACATATGCGGTTATCTTATGTCCTGTTCATGCCCTTCAAGCAGAAGCTGGCGGATATGCTTAATTCTAGCCTCCATCGAAACATTTCGAGAGTTCCCAACATGAAGAATTGACGAAGAAGAAACAGCAGTGACAGCAATGTTATTAACTTTTATGATGGGATTAATATTGCGGCGTAAAAAAGTTATTGATTCGGTAATTGGCGGCAATGGCAGAGGCTTTTTAAAAATTCGATAGGAAGGAAAGTTACCTTCGTCCCCGAAAAATATTTCTGCTTCCCTTTGAACTGCAATCGCACGTGAGAATCCATTAAGAATGCATGAATCCCCAAGCTGAATAATTGAGTCGAAGGCTACCTGCTTTACCTCCAGGTTGTCAACACTAGAGATTCGGGTCAGCATAGCCAGGGGTCACATCCCGTTCTAATGGTACAAATGGCCCGATAATTAAGGATTCGGGCGGTGTGTCAAATGCTGATGTCAGTTGGATGGTTTCCGTATCTCCTACCATAAATAATGATGAGCTTGCCACCGCCAGGATTTTTATATTATCGACATGGAGGACGTGATTGTAAACTTCAAAATTCATTCCGTCTTCATTCCTTTCACATTCTCAGGTAAGTTAGTTAAAAAGACCATTACACCACTTTGAATTTCCTGCTTTAGTGCTTCGATAACGATTTCTTGGATTGGAGGGGTTCCATCACCTGACTGAATCTTGGATGCGTTAGCTTTAAGATGATAGTCTATCCGACCCGGAAGCTGTTTGATAATATCCTCTTTGATAAAGGATAAATAGGATTCATTTGGTGGAATTGCCATGTTCCTTTGGGTATCTTTCACAATTAGCGGTAAGTCAGTTTCTAAAAAGCCATGGATCGCCTCTTCAATTTTCGTTGATAATCGCATTTGTTCTTTTGGAGAAAATGGGGTTTTTAATGATTGATTTTGTACAGCAAAGTCTTCAATTCCGGATAAATCGTTAGGATTTAGACCAATATTTAACGTTCCCTCAAGGGTCTCAACCTTCAATTGATCAAACTTATATTCAATTCTATCAACATGAATCGTGGGTTTCTCCCCTATTTGCGCTAAATCAGTTCTTAATTTTTGAATTGTCTGTTCCAATGCTGCAATTCTCTTCTCCTGCGCCTGAATACTCATCTGTAGCCATTGAAGATATTGGTAAAAATCCTGATACATGTTAATCACCTCGCCAGCAAATAGCCTTTTCACCTTGTGTTCTAACTATATGCACAGACTCTTTAGGATTTGCTTTTTTTCCACAATTTCATAAGGCTGACAAGGTTTTTCCATTACCGGGTGTTTATTTATTAACCTCTGACTGCAGCCTGTAAGGGAACTGCAGGTGCCAGTATTTGTGCTGAAGGTGCCGTTATTTGTCCTGCTGGTTTAATTCCTAGTGGCGCTGGTTTTGTGAAACCGCCAGTATTATATAGAAGTGCTTGAGGCTTTATGATTCCGGCACTGCCGATTTGAAGGACAGAAGAATTGGTAATCCCGCCAATTTTAATAAAATTAATCTGAATGGACTGCTGGATATAAAAATTCATTTAGACCACCCGTTCATTACATATTAAGGAAATTGTTTTGGTCAATGACATCCGGATCAGATGTATTCGTTGAACTTAATTGATTTTGAACATCGACCTGATCGCCTGTATTAAAGGAACCAGCTCCAGAGAATGTTTTTGCCGTTGAGAATGGCATGATTTTATAAACATCTCCAATGTGAAAAACAGAGCTGCTCCCGAGTGTAATGACCTGTGCAACCCCAACAATCGCTGGCATATTCAACACCCTTTTTAATTATGATCTTTTACATCTTATGTTTGGGCGAATGTAATGTGAATCATTCGCCCAAATTTAATACCATTGACAAGATTTCATTCTAATTGCAACATGACTAAGTTTGTCACAATATTTGAATCACTTTTTTCGTAATTGCTAAAGGCCTATGGTATGATAGTCTCGATAAATTATACATAGGAGGAACAAAAATGATTCATGGTCATGTAACAGCATGGGTTTTAGCTCTGATTTTATTTTTCGTTGCACTTTCATTAAATAAAAGTGGGAAAGCAAAAGGATTTAAAATTGTTCAAATGATTTTACGGGTTTTATATCTGCTAATTATTGCCACAGGCATCGGACTTCTTTTCACGCTTTACAAAATCGATGTTTGGTATATTTTAAAAGCGGTAGTGGGACTATGGGTTATCGGATTATTTGAAATGATCCTCAGCCGTGTAGCAAAAAACAGAAGTACTTCCGTTTTTTGGATTCAGTTTATCATTGCATTTTTACTTGTATTATATTTAGGCTTTGTAAAATTGCCTATGTCGATTTTTAATGTATAAGCTAAAAGGCTGTCCTAGGACAGCCTTTATTTTTGAAATACTATATACAGCGTGACAACTTCCACCTGGAGTTTTAATATTAAAATTAATAGAGGGGAGAGGATAAATGTGCTTGTTAAGGTGTTTGCAAATCTTCGGCAAATATGCGGTGGAGTAACGGTTGATGTTCAGCCTGATGGAAATCAGGTAATGGATGTTTTAGATAAAATGGTGGAAATGTTTCCGGATTTACAAGATGAGATTTTTACCCCGGAAAAAGAGCTGCTTCCATTTGTTCATGTGTATGTGAACGGCAGGAATATCATCCATCTTGATGATCTTCAGACGGAAGTTTCGGAGGACGATCAATTTGCCCTATTTCCTCCTGTTGCAGGCGGCTAATATGGCAGCAATAGATTTAGAGTTTCGAGGAATTAGTATAGAGCATCTAGGAATGTATTTCAAAGAGCTTGGTGCGAAACAGATAACCGATTCGTTTCCCTTTGTTTATGAGGGAGAGGGCTGGAGTGGACAGATTTTATCGGAAGCGGAAATATCCTTTACCGCAACATTTAAAGTAATTACCATTCAGGTGCGTTTTATTGCAGATGACGAGGATGGTCTAAAATTGCTTATTAAAAATTATCGATACAAGACCACTAGAATAGGTGGATAATAAAGGAAAAGGCTTCTGCTGAATATTGCAGAAGCCTTTTTCTTTATACTAATTGATTTTCAGCATCAATAATGCCTAATTCGCGCAGCTTTTCATTCGGAACAAGACCGTCCTGCCAGCCTCGTACTTGATAATATTCTTCAAGCATGATATCCATACGGCTGACCACACCGGCGCTATTTCCTGATGCCGGTTCCTCAGTGAACCGTTTTGGAAGGAAGTCGTCTTCACGTTTATTGAAGCCTGCAAGGTTATTATAATAACGCTCAAGGTTATAAATTCTTTCCCCCGCCTTCATCACGTCATCAGCTGTTAATTGAACACCTGTCATGGCACTATATTGCTCGGCATAATGCTCCGCATTTTCAGAGAAGGACGAGAACTTACAAATATTCATAGAATCAGAGAAGGCCAGCATATCTTGGAATACTTTTAATAGTTCACCTTTGCCCTCTGGTTGTAAGCGGTCGGTTGGCTCTGGAATACCGGCAATTTCACTTGCAACTGTATATCCGCGCAGGTGGCAGGCACCACGGTTACTTGTTGCGTAACCAAGTCCAATGCCTTGAATTCCACGTGGGTCATAGGCCGGAATGGACTGACCTTTAACAGACATGGAAAGTTCAGGTGCACCCCATGAGGCAGTTGCACGTGCAGGTCCTTCAGCAAGTACACCGCCGAAGCCCTCTCGGAAAGCAATTTTTCTCATCAATTCTATCATGGAATCGGCGTCGCCCCAGATTAACTCATCAGAAATGATGCCTTTTTCATAAGCTTCCATGGTTACAGAGAAGGCGTGCCCTAATTCAATTGTATCAAGCCCGTACTCATTGCAACGGTCAATCATAAAAGAAATTGCTTCAGCATCACTTAAAAGACAGTTGGAACCAAGGGACCAGGCGGATTCAAACTCAATGCTTTCTACTCGTGTTTTATACTTGCCATCCTTAACTTCTACTTCAATTTTACAGCCAACAGGGCAGGCATGACAGGTGTTGTTCGCGACACGTAAATGTGTGTTCACATATTCGCCGCTATGTTTTTCTGCTTCATCCCAGTGTGTAAATTGCGAGTTTTTAGTCGGCAGTGCTCCAACTTCGTTAATGAGGTTTGTTAACACGTTTGTTCCATAAACGGATAATCCGCCTTTATTTGGCGCCGTTAAGCCGCCATCGAGAATCGCTTTAACCGCCTTTTTGTTGGCTTCCTTATATTCACTTTCTAATTTTGCTACAGGCATATTCCCTTTTTGGGCTGCTTTGATGACAATCGCCTTTAATTTTTTATATCCGGCAACTGCGGCTGTACCACCGCGGCCCGCTGCACGGTCATGCTCATTAATAAATGAAGCGAAACGAACGGTGTTTTCGCCTGCCTGACCGATGGTCATGACGCTTAGGTCTTCTTCACCGTGTTGGTCTTTCATTGCCTTAATGAATGCTCTAGTGCTTGTTCCCCACAAATCTGAAGCATCGCGGATTTCTGCTTTACCGTCAGAAATGTAAAGATATACCGGCTTGTCACTTTTCCCTGAGAAAATAAGATTGTCGATGCCTGCCCACTTTAAACGTGCAGCCGTCCAACCGCCGATGTGAGAATCCGTAACGGTGCCTGTTAGCGGGGATTTTGTTACGACACAAAGACGCCCACTCATGGATGAACGTGAGCCAGTGACGGGACCGGTCATAAAACATAAGATGTTTTCAGGTGATAATGGCTCCACTTCAGGACCATTATCGAGCACATACTTAACCCCCAAGCCGCGGCCGCCTATGTACTTTATCGCATCGTTTTCATTAATGTCTCTGTAATCAACAGTACCATTTGTTAAGTCAACTAAGACTTCTTTGTTTTTAAAACCGCCTAAATTCAAAATAGTTCCCCTCTTTCCTATTATTTGAAATTTATGCTAATCTCTTATTATATTTGATATACAATGAGAGATTCCTCCAAAAAATATCTATTTACCCAATATTTATTATACACTTTTTGTAATGTTTTTAAAATTAAATTTTTTTACTTAGAAAAGATTATATTTTGATAAAATAGTAGTAATATCCTTAGTGAACTTTAAACGAAAGTTAAGATAGAAAAGAGGAATCCCATGAATAATTTAGAGCGGTATTCAAGACAAGTCCTTTTTCAAGCGATTGGGGAAGAGGGACAACGGAAATTGCTGAAGAGCCGGGTTGCCATTATTGGGGCAGGTGCACTTGGAACTGTGATTGCTAACCATCTTGTCCGATCAGGTGTTGGATTCATTAGGCTAATTGATCGAGATTTGGTAGAACTATCAAATCTCCAGCGGCAAACGCTTTTTGATGAAGAAGATGCAAAATTAAATCTTCCTAAAGCTGTTGCAGCACAAAATAGACTAAGTAAAATAAATTCCACTGTGGCGGTTGAGGCGGTGATCGCGGATTTGAATCTGGAGAATGCAGAAGAATTATTATCAGGGTTTGACGTGCTAGTTGATGGTACCGATAACTTTCAGACTCGTTTCTTAATAAATGACGTAGCTGTTAAGTATGGAACTCCATGGGTGCATGGAGCTGCGGTAAGCTCGCGTGGGATGTTTGCGGTAATTAAACCAGGGGTAACCCCTTGCTACCGTTGCCTCTTCCCACATGTTCCAACTGGCACAGGTGAAACATGCGATACGGTGGGGGTCTTGTCACCATTAACGGATATTATCGGCTCCTTTCAAGCGATGGAAACGATAAAACTATTGGTGGGGGCAGAAACCACCCCTAATCTGGAACAAGTCGATATTTGGGATGTTACGTCGATGCAAATGGATATTTCAAAAGGGAGAAATCCCGATTGTCCTGCATGCGTGAAGGGGCAATTTGATTATCTAGATCGATCTTCAATGCATCAGGTAGCCTATATGACCCTATGTGGCCGAGATACAGTTCAAATCAATCCAAGGAAAAAAGGCGAGCTGGATTTAAAAAAGACAACAGAGATCTTAAGGAAAAGTGGAAAGGTCTCAGGAAACGAGTTTTTACTGCGCTTTTCACCAGAAGAGGACATCTCCATTGTGGTATTTAAGGATTCGCGCGTGCTTATCCATGGTACAAATGATGTTGTCAAAGCCAAAATTCTTTATTCAAAATATTTTGGAAGCTAAAAAAGGCTGGAGATGACCTCCATGCCTTTTTTATGAAATCATTTTCTCTATAACTAACCGCTTTCCGGTATTTAAGGTGAATTCAAAGCGGTCATTGACTTTTTCATAATAACAAAAATGATGCTGTACATTACAAATCTGCTCTTGATTGTCAAACACCATGAAATTCACACCGTCTTTTCGATGTTCATCAGATAAGAAGGATAAATGGTTATAACAATATATACAATCATAGATCGAAAAGTTTAACGAGTTTAATGTCGTCACGAATTGGAAAAAGGCATCGTCATTAACCCCATCCAATAGTCTTTCAAGAGAGTAAATTAAATGTTTCCTCATTCGAATGGTATCGTGATCTCGAAGCATAATCGCTTCCTTCCCACAATGAATTTTTCCCGGTTCATTCAATATGCCTTTTTTCCAACGATTCAAACGGAAGATTTCAATTTCTTGATGAACGAAATCATCTAACATCGTAGCTTCCTCTGTCTCCTCATCGAAAAATATCCATTGGTCATTTATTTGTTCCACTGTTCCTTCGTTGTATGCTCGTTGTTGGAAATCATATAGTTTTAGTCGTTGTTGTCGATTCATCGTTAACCTCCGTAACACAGTTGCTTTCATTTTTCTTTTTAGACATCTTCCTGACTTTTTATAACTTTGTTATTTTTAAAAAAATAAGTATAAATTTCATTGCTTTAAAAAGTGCACTGCACATATATGGACAATTAACCATTTAATCTGGGCTGAATACTATAGAGCATGCACCAGAAGTTCAGTAAATCGATAGTAAGGGAGTGAGATGTCAATGTGCGGAATCTCGGGGTGGGTTGATTTTGAACATCCAATAAGAAACGAAACAGAAATATTAAATAAAATGGTGAATACTTTAGCGAAAAGGGGCCCTGATGAAACCAACATTTGGTTCGATACACATGTTGGTTTTGGTCATAAGCGGCTGGTTGTAGTCGACCCTGAAGGCGGAAGGCAGCCGATGACCAAGCAAAAAGAGGGCCATAATTACACCATCTGCTACAACGGGGAATTATACAATACTGAAGATATCCGCAAAATACTCCATACTAAAGGATATTCCTTTAAAGGTCATTCTGATACAGAAGTTCTATTAACTGCCTATATAGAATGGGCGGAAGAGTGCGTGAATTATTTAAACGGCATCTATGCCTTTGCCATTTGGGATTCAAAAAGAGAACAACTCTATATTGGACGAGATCGACTTGGGGTAAAACCATTATTTTTTACAGAACACAAAAATGGTCTTATTTTTGCTTCGGAACTTAAGGCAATCCTAGCGCATCCCGAAATCAAAACAGAAATTAACATAGAGGGGCTTGTTGAAATTTTTGGTGCAGGTCCATCAAGGGCTCCGGGGTCAGGTGTTTTTAAAGGAATGAAGGAGCTTAGACCGGCACATGCCCTTACCTTTTCCAAAAATGGTTTGAAGATTTGGCGTTATTGGAATGTCAAAAGTGAAGAACATAAGGAAAGTGTGGAAGAAACAGCGGAAAAGGTTCGTTTTTTAGTAACCGATGCTGTAACGAGGCAGCTTGTTTCTGATGTACCATTATGTACCTTCTTATCAGGCGGGCTTGATTCCAGTATCATTACGGCCATTGCCGCGAAGGGTTTCGAAGAAAAGGGAAAAGGGCAGCTTCATACGTATTCAATCGATTATGAAGGAAATGACCAATTTTTTTCCTCGAATGAATTTCAGCCTGATGCGGACGGAAAATTCATACAAATGATAACGGACCAATATAATACACAACACTTTAACAAGACCATATCACAACAGCAATTAGTAAATGATTTGCTTGAAGCCACACATGTCAGAGATTTCCCAGGCATGGCAGACGTTGATTCCTCCTTACTCTGGTTTTGTAAAGAAATCAAAAAGGACTTTGTTGTGAGTTTATCAGGGGAATGCGCTGATGAAATTTTTGGCGGCTACCCATGGTTTCATCGTAAACAAGATTTAGAGCGGCCGGGTTTTCCGTGGATGCGTTCTGTAAATGAACGGCAAAATTTGTTGAAATCTCATTGGCAGGAAAAATTAAACTTGAATGAATATTGCTTGGAACAGTATCAACAGGCAGTTGCTGAAACCCCAAGATTGGAGGGGGAGAGTTTAGAGGATGCAAGACGCAGGGAACTATTTTATATTAATATGACTTGGTTCATGACCACATTGCTTGATCGAAAAGACAGAATGAGTATGGGCGCCAGCCTGGAGGTCAGAGTACCTTTTGCCGACCATCGCCTTGTGGAATATGTCTGGAATATTCCGTGGGAGATGAAAATGTATCGTGGAAGGGAAAAAGGCATTCTACGGAAAGCCTTTGAAGGGGTCCTTCCGGAGGAGGTACTTTACCGGAAGAAAAGTCCCTATCCAAAAACACATAACCCGGAGTATACCACGGCCATCCAAAAATGGATGAGGACTATATTACAAGATAAGACATCTGCATTACATGAATTCTTTGATAAAAATCAGTTAGATAGAATTGTAGAGACCGGTGGAGATTCCTTTCAAGAGCCTTGGTTTGGCCAGCTGATGACTGGGCCGCAATTATTAGCCTATCTTGTGCAACTTCACACATGGTTTAAGGAATACAATATTAACATAGTGAATTAATAAGAAAAATAAATGTCCAGATAATATTTGGAATAAAAACCTTATTCGATTAAAATGAGTAGTGGGAAGAGGGAACTTTACCTCTTCCTTTTTTAGAGGGGGAAAATCAAATGAAAAAAATTACACTCATATTAATCACATTATTATTCATTTCAGCACTTCCTGCACAGGCAGCTATAGAAAAGAAGGAAAGGCTGTGGCAGGATGAAGCTGTGTATTCGATCATGATTGACCGTTTCAACAATGGGGACATAAACAATGATATCGATGCGAATGCCAAGGATCCTAATGTCTATAATGGCGGCGATTTCCAAGGGATTATTGACAAATTAGATTACATACATGACATGGGATTCACAGCTATTCGCTTAACGCCAATCTTTGACAATGCCAAAAATGGCTACCATGGCTATTGGGTAAATGATTTTTACAAAACGGACGAACATTTTGGATCGATAAAAACGTTCCAAAAGCTAGTCAAAGAAGCGCATAAGCGGAAGATAAAGGTACTGATTGATTTTGTCACGAATAACACAGCAGCCACCCACCCATGGGTGAATGATTCAAGCAAACAGGACTGGTTTCATCAAAAACAGGAGATCAGTGATCATAATAATCAACAGTCGCTAGAAAATGGCTGGGTTGATGGATTGCCTGACCTAAATCAGGACAACCCTGAAGTGAAAAAATACTTAATTGATGCGGCAAAATGGTGGATTAAGAAAACAGATGTGGATGGATATAGCTTGCCAGAGGTCAATCATGTCCCATTAAGTTTTTGGACTGATTTTTCAAATGAAGTAAAGAAAGAGAAAAAGGACTTTTTTCTGTTAGGCGTTACGTCGGAAAATACGAGTATTGATATGAACCAATATCAAAGTGTGGGAATTGATAGCTTATTTGATTATTCTCAAAGTGAGAAATTAAGGAAGGCCTTTGCAACGACAAATCAACCGTTTAGCCCGCTTTATTCTGCATTTGATAGTTCTCAAAAAAACTCAGGGTTAATGGCTAATTTCTTGGATAATGAGTATACGGTAAGATTTACGAATGATATTGTGGACGAAAGACAATTCCCTGGTTCGCGATGGAAAACGGCATTAACCTATCTTTATACAACCCCAGGTATCCCCCTTTTTTATTATGGGACTGAAATTGCATTAATTGGCGGAGAAGTTCCCGATAACCGCCGGCAAATGAATTTTCGGACGGAAAAAGAGCTAATTGACTATATTACTAAGCTTGCTGAACAAAGAAAACAGCTTGCTTCCTTAACAAGAGGAACGATGGAAATGCTCTATGACAAAGGCGGAATGGTTGTTTATAAGCGTGTCTATAAAGGGGAAACTTCCGTAATCGCGATAAACAATTCGACGAAATCACAAAAGGTGATTTTAACAGAGGAGCAGTTAGCGGGCGGCAAGGAGCTTCGCGGCCTGATCGGCGGGGATCTTGTTCGTAGTCGGGATCATCAATACATCCTCATCGTCGACCGTGATATTTCCGAAATATATGTACTGACCGAAAAGAGTGGAATAAAAACTTCACTTATCGTCTCATTGGTTATTGTTTACATCTTGGTGGGTATTTTCCTTTTCTTTATTATCAAGAGAAGAAAAAATAAAAAGATAGAGTAAAAAAGCATCGGCGGAAGTGAACTGCACCCCAATTGTTAGACACACTCTAACAATTGGAGGTGCAGTTTTTTTATGACTAAATTTACAACTGAAACTAAATTGGCCATTATT
>NZ_JBIWDU010000013.1:0-186396 GCF_044762155.1 Neobacillus sp. NPDC097160
TAGCTCCGGTTTCCCGAAGTTATCCCAGTCTTACAGGCAGGTTGCCCACGTGTTACTCACCCGTCCGCCGCTAACCAATGGGAGCAAGCTCCCAATGATTCGCTCGACTTGCATGTATTAGGCACGCCGCCAGCGTTCGTCCTGAGCCAGGATCAAACTCTCCAAGAAAGTTGAGTAGCTCATTTGTTACGTTGGCTTAGCTTCATAAGAAGCTAATAATTTATTGTTTGTTGACGTTTTTGTTTGTTTAGTTTTCAAAGAGCAAATGTCTCTGCCGCTCAAAAGCGACTTCTTTAATTTATCATATCCAACATCATAATGTCAAAAACTTTTTAAAATAATTTTTATCATTGTTTGACGCTCTCGATGAGGACGAGATTTAATATAACATGATAAATAAATGATTGCAATATAATTTATAAAGATTTTTTAATTTATATTTTCTTTTTTTCTAATCAAGGATAAATTAATAAGGAGTGTTAAATTCATAAAACAAACTAGATATGTATATGTAATATGAGTAAAGTATTTTTTATCACTTTAACAAAGCTTTCATTAACTGACTATATAATTGGACGTGAATTGATATGAGCAATGCGGATGTAGATATTTTAATTAAGTTAGGCATTTCTGCCATCTTCGGGCTGATCATTGGACTTGAACGCGAATTAAAAAGAAAGCCGGTTGGTCTTAAGACAAGTCTCGTTATATCAGTTGTAAGCTGTTTGCTAACGATTGTATCCATTCAATCGGCGTATATGTTTCCAAACTCAGATGAAGTAAAAATCACAATGGACCCGCTCAGGCTGGCAGCACAGATTGTCTCGGGAATTGGTTTTTTAGGTGCCGGTGTTATTTTAAGAAGAGGAAATGACAGTATTTCAGGTTTAACAACGGCTGCCATGATTTGGGGGGCCGCTGGAATTGGCATTGCAGTGGGTGCAGGCTTTTATTTAGAAGCGTTTGCCGGTGTAGCCTTACTTATTATTAGTGTAGAACTAATTCCTTTTTTAATGAAACTCTTTGGACCTAAACAATTACGAGAAAAGGAAATTACGTTGCAACTATTTATTAGAGACCAAGCGCAAATCGAAACAGCTATTTCTTTTTTACTGGAGAAAAAATATATTATTCGCAGGCTTCGAATTAAAGATTTAGACAACGGAGATCATTTAGTTCAAATAGTAGTAGCAGTAGATTATCGTGAAAAAACTACTGAAGTTTATATGGCTGTATCTGAAATAGACGGTGTAAAAAAGGTAGAAATTGAAAGTATGAGCTAACAGAAAAATATATATCAACTTTCCCGAAATTTCCTCTTGCAAGAATTTTATAATACAGATATAATTCTTCTTGTAACAAATTATTTGGGGGCTTAGCTCAGCTGGGAGAGTGCTTGCATGGCATGCAAGAGGTCAGGGGTTCGATCCCCCTAGTCTCCATAATCCGAAAACCTTTGCGTAGCATGGGTTTTCTTTTTTTGTTTCTGAATATTTTTGTAAACTTCAAATTTTTTGTAAAAAGGTAATCGAATTTTCCTATTTTTAGTATTTCCTCTTGCACATTTTATTTTCTTATTACTATAATTAAAAAATAAAGTTTAAAAATTTAGAAAAATCTGCATACAAGGAGATAATAGGGCAGGAGAAATTTTATATTCCTGTACATCGTACATCCTCCTGTACACATGTTTTTCTTCATCATTGACCCATCAGCATTGTCTTTTCTTTTTACCTCATGTTTAGCAAAAGGTTTTTTATATGAGAGGGGGAGCTTCCATTGGAGGCACGAAAAACTAAGGCATATTCTGAAAGCGATTACAGCCGCATTGTTCAATCATCATCATTTCAAACATTACTATCTGAAAAGAAAAAATTTATTATTCCCATCACAATCTTCTTTTTTTGCTTTTATTTTGCACTTCCAATATTAACTTCCTATTCAACGATATTAAATCATAAGTTTATCGGCAGTATTACATGGGCATGGGTTTTTGCATTCTTACAATTCGTTATGACATGGGGATTATGTATGCTTTACTCAAAGAAAGCGGCTAGGTTTGATGAATTAGCAAATAAAGTTGTCCAAGAAGGGGGGAATAACTGATGAACACTCCTGCTTTTATCATGTTTCTTGGAATCGTTTTTGTAACGTTAATCATTACATATTACGCCTCTAAAAAAACCAAAAATGCCAGTGAATTTTATACGGCTGGCGGCGGGCTGACGGGCTGGCAAAATGGACTGGCCATCGCTGGGGATTATATGTCTGCTGCATCATTCCTGGGTATTGCCGGTGCCGTGGCCTTAACAGGTTTTGATGGATTCTTTTATAGTATTGGGTTTCTTGTTGCCTATCTAGTTGTCCTTTATTTAGTGGCTGAGCCACTTAGAAATCTCGGAAAATATACATTTGCTGATATGATTGCTGCCCGTTTCAATGCCAAAAAGATTCGCGGGTTTGCAGCAATGAATACGGTGACAATCTCGATCTTTTATATGATTGCGCAGCTTGTCGGGGCCGGTGCACTTATTAAATTATTATTGGGTCTATCCTACACCACATCCGTTCTGATTGTTGGAGTCTTGATGACTGTATATGTTATTTTTGGCGGTATGCATGCTACAAGCTGGGTGCAAATCATTAAAGCAGTACTTTTAATGGGTGGGACTTTCATCATTTCGATGATTGTGTTTGCTAAGTTTAATTGGAGTATTACCGATATGTTTGCTCAAATGAAAACCGCAACACCATTGAAGGAATCGTTCTTAAATCCTGGTGTTAAATACAAGATCGGCCTTGATACGATTTCATTAAACATGGGACTGGTACTGGGAACAGCAGGTTTGCCGCACATTCTTGTTCGCTTCTTTACGGTAAAGGATGCGAAAACAGCTCGTTCTTCCGTTGTGTATGCGACATGGGTTATCGGAATCTTTTATGTTATGACCATTTTTCTTGGCTTTGGTGCCGCAGCCTTTGTAGGAAATTCTGAAATTATAGCTGCAAATCCTGCCGGGAATATGGCTGCACCACTTTTAGCACAAGCGATTGGTGGCAATATGTTATTTGCCTTTATTTCCGCAGTGGCTTTTGCAACTATTTTAGCAGTTGTAGCAGGGCTGGTTCTTACAGCGGCATCTGCATTTGCCCATGATTTCTATAATGAAATCTTACGAAAAGGAAAAGCTACGGAAAAGCAGCAAGTTAGTATGGCACGGTGGGCAGCTATTGGGGTTTCTGTCATTTCGATTATTTTAGCATTAGGGGCACAAACACTTAATGTTGCCTTCCTTGTTTCACTTGCCTTTGCTGTTGCTGCCAGTGCGAACCTTCCAGTCATTATTTACACAATCTACTGGAAACGCTTTAATACAACCGGTGCCGTATGGGCGATGGTGGTTGGACTTATCTCGGCAATTGGGTTAGTTCTCATCAGTCCAAACGTTTTTAGTCCGGAAGTTGGAAAGGCTATTTTTGTCGGGAATCCCATTTTCCCATATACAACACCGGGAATCGTTTCCATCCCGATTGGTTTCCTTGCCGGTTATCTTGGAACCATCTTCTCCAGCCAAAAAGCTGATTTGAAAAAATTTGAGGAAGTATTGGTTAAGTCAAATACTGGAATTGGAATAAATAGCTAAACTGCAAAATGGGACTGAAATCAACCTCAGTCCCATTTTCCTATTCGTCTATTTGTGTCTTCCTGAACTTGTATTTTTTCTCCCGGACTTAAAGGTTGGTTTCTTTGCGCTTGTTCGTTTTCCTTGCGCCGGTTTGAAGCTCCCTTTTCGTTCATCCCTGCTATCTGTTTTGCTCCGATTACGATCATCTCTACCTTGTTTTTCTCTTCCCGCACCGCGTTTGTCGTTTTGACCATGTGGACGAACCTTCTTAGCATCCCGCGAATTTTCTTTTTCCTGATTTGTATTTTCTTGATTTTGTTTTTGAATCGTAATCTTAAGGTCTTTTTCAATTAACTGAAGGGCTGGCTGGTCCTTCGCTGAGTATAATGTTATCGCCAAGCCGGTCATCCCCGCCCTGCCTGTTCTTCCAATACGATGGATATAACTTTCTGAATCCTCAGGAATATCATAGTTGAACACATGTGTAACACCTTCAACATCAAGTCCCCTAGCAGCCACATCGGTTGCAACCAGTAACTGGATCTCGGCATCCCTAAAACGCTTCATCACTTGTTCCCTTTTTGACTGTGACAGGTCTCCATGTAATTCATCACTAGGAAATCCGTGCGCTTTTAGTGCATCATAAAGTTTACTCACTCTTCGTTTTGTTCGGCAAAAGATTACCGCTAAAAAAGGGCGATGCGTTTCAATGAGGTCAATAAGTGTTCCTTGCTTTGCCCGGTCTGTCGTATGGATTGCCAGCTGCTTTACATTTTCAGCAGGGCCTTGTGTTTTTTCGATTTGAATATATTCCGGAGCGCGCATATGTTTTGCTGCTAACTTCCGAATTTCCGGCGGCATTGTGGCCGAGAACAACATGGTTTGCCGGTTTGCAGGTGTTTCCCTAATGATATCTTCTACTTCGCCCAGAAACCCAATGTGAAGCATTTGATCCGCTTCATCTAACACAAGGAATGAAATTTCCGATAATCGAACCGTTTCTCTTCTTATATGATCTAGCAGCCGACCAGGAGTCCCAACGACAATTTGCGGATTCCTTTTTAATTTTTTCAACTGTTTTTCAACGTCCTGCCCACCGTATGCAGCTAAAACAGCTACTCCCGGTAGATCTGCAATCAATTTTTCAACTTCTTCTGTAATTTGCAACGCTAATTCTCGTGTTGGCGTAACAATAAGCGCTTGAATATGTGCTGCTTCCGGATTAATTTTTTCTAAGATCGGCAGGATAAAGGCAAATGTCTTCCCTGTACCAGTTTGTGCCTGTGCAATAATATCGTTACCATTCATCACAAGTGGAATGGCTTGTTCTTGAATTGGTGTTGGGTTTGCGACTCCATAGCCGCGTAATTTATCCACTACTGTTTCCGAAATACCTAATGATAAAAAATCTGCCAAAAAAACCCCTACTTTCTAAATAACCTATCCATTCATATTGATGGTTTATCGCTGCAATTGCAAATGTATATTTCGACCATTTGTTGCTTTGTTTGTTAAAAACGATTATAATCTTATTAATACCAACTTAATCAATCGGAATAGTTAAATTAAAATAGGAAGGCGGGATTATATGAACGGACAGAGTTATTTAATACTCCACGGATTAGGGGGCAGCGGGCCAGATCATTGGCAAACTTGGCTGGCTAATGAATTAGCACAAAGAAACTTTCATGTTTCCTATCCAACCTTCTCACAGTTCGATTCACCAGATAAAGATGTTTGGCTCGAGGAATTACATTCGGTGGTTAAAGCCATCCCAACAGATCATCAACTCACCGTAATTACCCATAGTCTTGGCTGCTTACTTTGGCTTCATTACGCAGCGATCCAACCGAAAAGGATTGCAGAGCAAGTCATTCTCGTTGCACCGCCATCTCCGAAAGTTATAATCCCGGAGGCGAAAACTTTTTATCCTGTTCCTTTGAAAAAAAATAATCTATCGAGATCTGCTGCGGAGACTCTGTTTGTCCATTCATCTAATGACCCTTACTGCAGTATGGAGGATGCCAAAAACTATCAAAACTTAGCTCATCCTTCTATTGTAATACCTAATGCTGGTCATATTAATTCAAATTCCAGGCACGGAAAATGGCCTTGGATGTTGGATCAATGCCTTACTAACGAAAAAATTTCTCTAAATATATAAAAAGAAGGAGTGAGTTTTTAATCCATCACTCCTTCTTTTTATTATACTGATATGACAGCTTTCACCCATTGATTTTCAACCCGAATTCCTGCATCTTTTAAAGTTCTAAAAACAGGGCATCTTTGGTCAACTGCTTTTTGCAATTCATCAATTCTTTCTTGTTGTTCGGATGTTTCTACAACCGCCTTTACTTTGACATGCTGGAAGTAAGGTTTGACTGTTGGATCTCCCATTAACCCGGCCATATCTAAATCGCCTTCAACATCAAAGGAAATCCCTTGAAGATCAAACTTCATTTCCTGCGATATTAGTTGGGCCATGACATTTTCACAGGCAATCAGAGAGGATAGAAATGCTGACAGTGGATCTATCGCTGAGTCCTTCCCGCCCAATGATACCGGTTCATCAATTGCGATGGTATGCTTGCCTGCAGCCGCATCAAGGCGCATTCCAGTTCCTTTGCCTTCTACTTTAAAGTTCATTATTTGTCCCATTTAAAAATTCCTCCTATGCCAAAACCATTTCTCTAAGCTTCTTTGCTGCCTCTGACATTACTTTTAATTTTTCAAAAGCGATCTCTTCACTATTCATTGGTCTCTGTGCGAACGTACCAAAGCCGCAATCCGGGTTTAAAAAGATTTTTTCATCCGGCAAATACTTTCTGACCTCTTGAACACGCTCTATGATTGTCTGAGCAGTTTCGATTGTTTCTGTCCGAGGATTGACTACGCCGAAGCCAAGCTCTTTGCCGCCAAAATCACGGATCACATCTAGCTCTCCGGCACGAGGGGTGGCATATTCAAGAATTAGCTGATCAACCTTTACATGTGCAAGATAAGGAATTAACGGATCATATGGCCCGCGAAGCAGAACTTGCTCCTGTGTGCTCCAATTACCGCGACAGACATGAACACCGATTCTTGACCCTCTGCCTAACATGCCATCTGTTACTTGATTCATTAAATCAAGTGCAAAGGCAATTTCTTCATCAGCATCAGCTTTTGCCGTTAATGCACCGCACATAAACGTACGGTTGGCATTTTTTTGCGTGAAAACAAGCTCCGTTAGAACAGGCTCGTCGAATTGAACAAAGTCTACACCAGCGGCGATTAAGTCTTCCAGTTCCTCACGCAGGACTCTAATAATGTCTACAGATAAATCCTCTTTAGTCGGGTATGCGTCCTTGGATAGGCCTTCTACCCACATTGCCCGGGTTAATAGGTACGGGCCCGGTAATGTCACTTTAATCGCTTTGTCCGTATGCTTTTTCAAAAATAAATAATCATCAAGTGCCAGCGGCTTCTTACGGCTGATTTTTCCGGCAGCTGCAGGATTTGACATCGAGAATGCTGGCACATCTAATGTTCCGAGGATTTCCTCAAAGCTTGCTTTATCCTCGACATATTCAAGCAGCTCTGACACCATCAACATCCGGACATTGTTTAAATGTTCGGCTACAAAGGAAATAAAATTATCACGGCGCTGTTCGCCGTCACAAACAATATCAATGCCGGCTTCCTCCTGCCATTTCAAACATTGTAAGACGGCTTGATCAGCAATTACTTGGAACTCTTCTTCATTAATCCTTCCAGCACGTTTATCGCGCATGGCCCTTTTTACTTCATTCGACCGTGGCCAGCTGCCAATAACGGTGGTGGGGAATATTAGTAAATTCATATCGGTAAGTACCCCCTGTTAAAATACAATCGAGAGCTTAATATCAATTTTGACTGTTTGGTTAAGAGTTTGAAAGATTGGCGACCGTTCGAGCGTATTTTCCCATAAATCTGTGAGTGCCGCTTCTGATTCGGGTGATGACACATAAAAGGTTCCGAAGATCTGGTTCAGTTTTGGATTCCCCTCATCTTCTAGTTCCATATGGTACAACACATTGTCCAATCCGCCTTTTAAAGCTAGTTCAAGATTATCAATCTCGATATTACGCTTAGAAGCTTGTGCCTTATAGCCAACTGTCAAACAGGATCCCAGCGATGCCAGCAGATAATCGATTGCACTCGGCGCATTGACCTTTGGACTAAAATCAGCAGGCTGTCCCGCTAAAAAGGTTTGGTTTCTTGAATGGACTTTTGCAGTGAGATCCCTTTCGCCCCGAACACGTACACTCCATTGATAGCCCTTCGCCCCCTCTAAATCCTGCTCTAATTCAGCCTGTGCAGATCCTTTGCGAATAAAGTACCGTGTTGTATTTTCACCAGGTTCCGAACCTAAAAATCCATGTTCAACCATCCGGCACCATGCCGGCAGATCCTCAGCCACTGTTCTCTCCCTGCTGCGGACTTCAAGAATTTGACCATCTAACAAAGGATCCATTGCTTTTTTAATAATCAATAACAAGCCCGATCCGCAATCTAAATCTCCGCCATCACAGACTGCATGTGGTATTTCCACTTTGTTCACCAACTATTAGTACGTAATGGAAACTGCACCTTGGCTAAGGAACTCTACTAATTTTGCTCCGCCCACAATGGTTGCACCTTCAATTAATTGTTCTTCTTCCAATCCGCGTTTTTTAAAGCATGGGCTGCACACCCAAAGAGTTCCGCCTGCCTCAACAAATTGATCCATTAATTGTTTTAATGGGGCAAAGCCTTCTTCATGAATCTCCTCTGCATATCCTTTTGATGCAAGGTAAGCACCTTCAACATTTAAAAATACAACGGTTTCTTGTCCAGATGCTACTGCAGCGTTTGCAACCACAAATCCAACCGTTGCTTTATCAGGATCATTCTTTGCATTTGTTAAGCTTACTAAAAATTTGCCAGCCATTATTCATTCCTCCATTATTTTGGTTTTTATATGTAAAAGGTTATGATTAACCTTTTTCAATAAAGTAGTGGCTTGTTTTACCGGAATCACTGCGTTCAAGAAGAGTATGTTTTTGCATTCTGCACCATGCCGGCAGATCTTCTCTAGCACCGGGGTCATAAGAAATCACTTCAATGATTTGACCACTTTCCAACTTTTTCATGGTTAGAAATAGATTCATAATCAATTCTCCACAGCCAGTTGGTCCTGCATCATAAAGGAAATCTGGTTCATATGACATAAATTCCTCTCCCTTTGGCAAATCTGTCAAAAATATTTCATTTAGTTGAGTCAATTTCATTATAGAGAAGTGGTACGCTTAGATAAATTCAATTTATCTATTTTATCAATGGCTATTAATCGATTTTATGAATACTCAAGGAGAGGATTCCGATGGATTTACACCAACTCTATGTTTTTACAAAGGTGGTTGAACATAAGAGCTTTTCTAAGGCAGCAGAGGATGTTTTTCTTAGTCAATCCACGGTTAGCTCCCATATTCAAGCATTGGAGAAATTGCTGGGGCTTAGACTTTTTGACCGAGTTGGCAGAGAAAGCATTCTTACCCCACATGGAGAAAGGTTATATCAGTGGGCTCTTCAACTGTTACTCCTAAAAGATCAAGCATTGCTAGATTTAAAGCAAGGGATGACAGAGCTAAGAGGAACGATTCGAGTTGAGACAAGTTCTGTACCCGGCCAGTTTATGATTCCAAAAATGGTCAAACATTTTAGAGAGCAATATCCTGAGGTCATGTTTCATATTAGCCAGTCTTCATCAAGACAGGTTGCTGAAAAGGTGCTGAATGGTTCTGTTGATATCGGGATATTGGGTGAAAAATACGTGGATGATAAACTCTGCTATATTCCTTTGATAAAAGAAAAGTTGGTACTGATTACTTCGAATCAGATCGAATTATCAGGAAGTGTTAATCTCGAAGATATATTGAAGTATCCTTTTGTGATGCGAAATTCTGATTCTGGAACGAATGCGATTCTTGAGCGGTTTCTGAAAAAAAATAACATTACGAAAGACAAATTAAATATCATTTCGTACATAGAGGATGGGCAGAGTTTAATTCAGTTTGTGATGCAGGATGTAGGTATCTCAATTGTTTCGGAAATAGCCGCAAGGGGATATGCCGCAAAAAACATGCTTAAGATGTATGATATTAATAGGTTCGACGATGATAGATATTTCTATCTTGTTTACAACATTAATAAAACGCAATCGCTTCTTTCAACATTATTTATTGATAGTGCCAGTGATTTGATTTAGCTATAGATTACCTTTCTCTTTTATTTTTAACGGTTCTTCCCGAAAAAAGCTAAAAGGGAGAACGACACCTGTTCTCCCTTTTACATTTGAATACTCATTTCTTTTAATTTCTTTTTATCTATTTTTCCTACATGAGTTTTTGGCAGTTCCTCTAAGCGAATGAACTGTTTTGGAATTTTGTATCGGCCTAATTTTGACTCACAATATTTTTTCAATTCCTCTTCTGATAGCGTGTATGTTTGCTTTAAAACAATGAACGCGGCCACGATTTCACCCCATTTTTCATCCGGCAATCCGAGGACTGCCACTTCGTCAATCTCCGGGTGTGCAGCCAGCCACTGCTCTACTTCAAGTGGGTAGACATTCTCTCCGCCTGTAATGATCATATCTTTTTTCCGGCCGACGATATAATAGAAACCTTGTTCATCCCTTTTCGCTAAATCACCCGTATGAATCCAGCCATCCTTAATCGTTTCTCTTGTTTCCTGTTCCTGGTTCCAATAAAACGAAAAGCCATGCTTCCCTTTTAATAAAAGTTCTCCGACCTCATTGGCCTTTGTCTCGCAACCGCCTGTTTTTATTAGTTTTATTGAATTAAACAGCATCGGCTTGCCGACAGATCCTCGTTTCGTTTGCGCATCTTCCGGATATATATAAAAATTATTCGGCCCAGCCTCGGTAAGACCATACCCCTCTTTAAAGGCTAACCCCTTTTTCTGAAAAGCCTCGTAGATTGGCAATGGGCAAGGTGCTGCACCTGATAAAAAGATTTTCATCGAAGGAAAGTCGCTGTTTTGAAATTCGTCTGTTTGAATAAGCATATGATACATGGTTGGGACAAGGAGAATCGTTGTACAATGATAGCGATTCAGGGATTCCACCGCATTTTTCCCTGTAAATGGCTTACCTATTACAACTGTCCCGCCAATCATTAGGATTGGAATGCTCAGTGCATTTAGTCCGCCGGTATGAAACATAGGCATATAGTTTACCGTCACATCATCCTCCGCCAAACTCCAGCTTACGATGGTGTTAATGGCATTCCAGAGAATGGATTCATGACTTAACACAACACCCTTTGGTTTCCCGGTCGTTCCGCCGGTATAAATCATCGCCAGCGGGTCAGTTTCTAAGATGTCCTCTTTAATTGTGTAGGAAACCTGCGCTTCGTAATGGACATCCTCTATAAAAAAAGTACTTATATTATTTAGTTGTGGACGTATCGCTTCGAATTGCTGATGGATTCCGATTAAAACAGGTGTACAATCCGCCAATATCTCGTTTATTTCATGCGGTGATAAGCGCCAATTAATCGGAACGAAGATGGCACCTATTTTTCCGCAGGCAAACAATAAGTCAAAATAGCTAATATCGTTTGGCGATAATAAGGCCACCCGATCGCCTTTTTTTACGCCCTTGTCTTGAAGCCAGCACGCAGTCAAGCTTGCCCGCTTATTCAATTGTTCAAATGTCCAGGCTTTGTTTGTCTTTTCATCTATAATTGCATCCTTATTTGGCGATAATCGTGCCCGATTTTCCAGCCAATCCAGTTCCCACCTCACCGACCAATCGCTCCTTCGCTACTAGATGGAACTATCGTACTCAATTTTAGTTACTGGGCAGTTACAGATGAGGATTTTGACAAAATTATTGCTGTTTTCATTTAAATTTTTGTTTCCAATTAAGTTCCAAGTGAAAAAGACGTAATTTTAGTGTAAATTTACACTGGATTATTAAATTCCCATGATTTATTTAACGCCTCATCCATTTTATCGGCGAATTTTAGGGTTTTATCGGCGAATCTGAGTGATATATCGGCGAATTTAACAGTTATATCGGCGAATTTATCAATTTATCGGCGAATCTAAAAAAGTTACATTTTTTAAGAATATCCTCAACAAAAAAACGACCCTAAAAAAAGGCCGCTTCAACCATTACATCATAATTCCACCATCAACATGGAGTACTGTCCCATTAACATAATTCGATTCATCTGAAGTACTCTGACGGTCAGCAACGTTTACTTGAAAAAAAGTAACTTCAAGCCTTTCTGCCGCAGCTCACGAGCCCGTTCTTCCCCTTGCTCCACATTAAAATCGGCCATCGCCACCTTCGCGCCTTCTCGGGTAAACGCCTCAGCAGCAGTTAACCCGATTCCACCCGCCGCGCCGGTTATAATCGCCACTTTATCTTGTAATCTCATCCACTTAACCCTCCAAAAATTGCGTAATAGCCTTCAATAATTGTGGAAGATCATCCACTAATGGTGAATGTCCACAATCTTTTAATTCGATAAAGGCCGCTTTTTCTCCTAGGTCCTCAACAAGCTCTTCCGTCATCTCTTTTATAATCACCAGATCGCGATCCCCTTGCAGCACAAGGACAGGCACATCGATCAAATCCACTTTCCAATTCCCCTCAACAAGTCCATTATGGTGACGGCTAATATTAAAGGTATTATTACAATGGTGGATCTCTGCCAAATTCCGTTGGGTTCGCATGTCCTGAACATATTCATCATAAAGCTCAGGCGATGGTTGATTATGCGTATAAATAACAGCATTCCAAATGAGTTTTAATAATGCCGCATCATTTGTGTCATAAGCAGTTTGCACTGGAATCGTTCGAATCAAATCCCTTTTAATCTCCGAATGTAAGGCAAACCGCCGCGTCTCATCGTTTTCATTTATTTTTCCATCAAATGGATAGCCTCGTGTCGATTCTGACGCTAATAAGATCAGTTTATTACAATACCCCGGGTAATCAGCAGCAAATTGCATCGCAACCGCACCGCCCGTTGACCAGCCAACCACCGCGAAATCCTTTAAGCCAATTTCATCAACAAACAACTTCACATCGTCGGAAAAATCCTTAATCGACATTACTAGATTGTTATAGCTAGAACCACCAAAGCCGCGTAAATCAACCGCATATAGCTTATATTTCGGATCCATATTGTCAAGCACCAGATCCCAATGCTTCGATGATGTCATATTTCCATGGATTAATAATACTTTGACGTCGCCGCCTTCTCTCTCCCTGTAAGCCAATGTTTCTCCATTCGGCAAAAGTACTTCCTTCATTGAAACGTTAACCATTTCACTCACCCTTTCCCCACTTAATCGTTGTTGCTCCCCATGCATACCCAATTCCGGCACTGACAAGAACGACGACATCACCGTCTTTGATTTTCCCTTCCTTTAAGGCAAGCTCCAAGGACAAAATTTGATCGATTTGGCCAATATGACCGTAGTCTTCTAGATAAATAGATTGCGCTGCGGACAAACCTAACTCTTTTAAAACATATTCATGGGCTGATTTTTTCATGTGAAGTATTGCCAAATAGACAAGATCTTCCTCACTATAGCCGCTTTTTCTTAATGATTCGCGAATCACCTTTAAAAAGTTATCCATCGATTTTTGTTCTAACCTCTGTTTCATGCCTTCCAGGTCAAGCACATCGAGCTTATTAAGACGCTGGTCAAGCGCCTCTTTCGTAATCGGGTTCTTTGTTCCGCCGGCAACAACCACGACATCCTCAGAAAAAGAACCGTCCGTAATCAGTTCTGTTTCTAATAGAAGGTTTTCGTTATGCCCTTTACGTAAAAGAATCGCTCCGCCCCCTGCACCAAGATTAAACATGAAACGAGTTCTCGGATTCTCGTAATCAATGAAATCAACGTTCCGATAACCGCCTGCGAGCAGGACGGTTCGAATCTTAGAATCACCCATCATCATACTTTTTGCTACTTTCAACGCCATAACGGTCGTCCCGCATCTTAACGCCACATCAAATGCCCAGGCATTTAACGCTCCCACTTCTTCTTGCAGCTTGATCCCTGCCGTCCAAAGTGGGTACTCCTTATGTTCTTCGCCAATATAAATGACGAGATCAATGTCCAATGGATCAATTTCTGCTTTATCAATTGCTTTTTTCGCGGCGATAATCCCCATTTCACATGTATGGTCACCAGATCCTGGGATGTGCTTTTTCTTGATTCCCATTTTCTCTTCGACAACAGGAACTGGGATACCTGCCAGTTCCGCGATCTCTTTTCCGGTCAAAAATTCCTCCGGTAAATACATACCGGTGCTCAGAATTCCAATTTGCATACCCATCACCTACTCACCTAAGCTTCATTTGCCATTTCCTGCATAAATTCCATCGCTTCCGCAATCGACTCAAATAATGTTTCACGTTCCTCCTGTACATGGGTAACTTTTATACGCCATTGTTTTCTGCCTGTTTCCTTGTCAACGGCGGCCAATTGAAACCGAACGACGAAGGAAGCAATTTGATGATGATCCACTCGTTCCACCTTCTATCCAGCCACTTTTTCTTCTTTTTTAACAGCCTGCTGTTTTTTTCGTTTCCAAGATCGTGTACTTAACGTTCCGACAATCCCTCTTGGGAAAAACATTACAACTAAAATATAAATAATGCCGAAGAAGATTATCCAGCGTTCAAAAATCACATGCTCTTTTGCCAGTTCCGTCAACCAATGATGGGCGAATTCAATTAGCCCTGCACCGATGATGGCACCGACTAATGTCCCAACACCGCCAATAATCGTCATTAATAATGCATCTAACGTGATATCCATGGCAAACACGCTCGTATTCACAAACCGGAGTGAGATTGCATACAAAATTCCCGCAATTCCTGCTAATATGCCGGAAACCACACTTGCAACAATTTTATAATGTAAAACATGAAACCCTAGTGATTCAGTTCGCTGCTCATTTTCCCTGATGGCCAGCAGCACCCGTCCAAGCGGGGAATTGGTAAACCGCTTCAAGAGCAGAAATACGGCAACCATGACAATAAGACAAAGGAGATAGAAGTTAGTCCGATCAATAAACATTTCCGGAACTCGAAAGGTAAATCCATCATTGCCATAGGTCATCGTTCGCCACTTTTCCGCTAAGACGAGAAATAATCCTGATAAGGACAGAGTCAACATGGCGTAAAAATGACTTTTTAACCGAAGCGTCAATAGACCAACAAAAAAGCTGACAATCGCTGTTAGCACAATTGTCGTTATCACTGCCAAGAGGAAATAACCAATCGTTGGTTCAAACCGTTTCATAAAAATCCCCATTGAGTAAGCGCCAATGCCGAAAAACATCGCATGACCAAACGATACAATTCCTGTAAACCCCAACAACAGATCATAACTCATCGCAAAAATCGAAAAAACAAACACCTGTGTTAATAAAATGAATAAGTTTCTTGATTCATAGACAAACGGCAAAAGGAGCAGAAATGCGGTAACGACTAAAATGATGGCTGTCATCCTATTTCCTTGTATCAATCGCATGATCTCACCCCTTCGCCCCAAATAGGCCCTGTGGCCGGATAATTAAAACAACTGCCATTAGGAGCATGTTCACTGCCAGTGACAGATCGGGGACATAATATGCCATAAAAGAACCGGAGAGCCCAACCAAGATAGCAGCTAACACAGACCCTTTGAAATTCCCCATTCCACCGATAACAACCACAATGAATGCAAGGATGGCGAATTCCATTCCCATACCGGCATGAATGACACCGGAATAAGGGCCGAGCAGCACACCACCCAGCGCAGCCATGCCTGAACCAATCATAAAAACAAACATAAATACCTTCTGAATATTGATTCCAAGCGCCTGCACCATTTCTTTATTCATCACACCCGCTCGGACAACAAGGCCGATTTTTGTTTTTTTGAGTACAAATTGCACCACACCGAAGATCAGGAACCCAACGAAAATGATAAATACTCGGTACTTGATAATAATGACATCTCCTAGCTCCCAGCTGCCCTTTAAATAATCCGGGGGTGATGCCGTAATTTGATTTGGTCCCCAAATGACCTTCAGCATTTCGGATAAAACAAGCATAAGACCAAGGGTGATTAAAATCTGCTGCACATGGTTGCCATAAACCGGTTTTATGATCCACCTTTCGGTTATAATCCCGAGCAGAAACCCAGTCAGGATTGCGACAACGATCCCAATAATAAAACTCTCAGTCTGTGAATAAATCCAAAGACCGCTGTACGCTCCCCAGGCAAATAATCCGCCATGGGCAAAATTCAGCACATCCATCAAGCCGAAAATTAGCGTTAAACCAGCGGCCAATAAAAAGATCAGCATCCCTGTCGCCAGGCCATTTAAGGTTAAGTTGATGATTAAATCCACTAGGACGCCCCTCCTTTCTTACGCAATTCCTAAATATTTTCGTTTCATTTCTTCATCTGCTTTTAATTGCTCCATCGTGCCATGGTTCACTGTTCTGCCATCGTCAATGATGTAAAATTGATCGCCAATCGTGCTCGCCATCATGAAATTTTGCTCTACTAACACAATGGTGGTTTGATCTTTCATTTGCAAAATCGATTCCATTACCTTTTCCACCAAAATGGGCGCCAAACCTTTACTCGGCTCGTCTATTAACAGCAGCTCGTTTTCGTTCACATAAGCTCTTGCGATGGAAAGCATTTGCTTTTGTCCGCCACTTAACAGGCCGCCAGGTTTTTTCCAAAACTTTTTCAAGTCCGGGAACAAATTTAGGATCCATTCCATCCGTTTTGTCGTTTCCTCATTTTCTGATTGAATGGCGACTCTTATATTTTCCTCAACCGTTAATCCGGCAAAAATGCCCTGGTCCTCGGGAACATAACCTATGCCCTTTTTGGCAATCGTATAGGTTGGCAGAGACTGAATCGATTCTCCTTTATACGTGACACTTCCTTTCGAGGTCGGGTTCAGGCCCATAATCGTACGTAAAGTAGTTGTTTTTCCGGCCCCGTTTCTTCCAAGCAGGACGGTTACTTCTCCTTTTTTCACTTCAAAGGAAACACCTTGGAGAATATGGTATTGACCGATATGGGTCTCTACTTTATCAAGTTTCAATAGGTCGTTCATCGAATTGACCTCCTAAATAGGCAGACTGCACTGTTTCATTTTTCATGATCTCTTCAGGGGTCCCGTCGGCCAGTAGTCTTCCATTAAATAAGACCATGACCGAATCTGATAAATCGAGAATCATATCCATCTTGTGCTCGATGAGGATAATTGTCCGGTTCCCCTGTTCCTTAATTCTTTTTATCACTTCTAAAATGGCCGGAACCTCTTCAAGTGACATGCCTGCTGTTGGTTCGTCTAATAAAAGAACTTCCGTTTCAAGCGCCAGCAGCATCGCGATTTCAAGCTTCCGCTTTTCGCCATGGGCAAGGTTGCTTGCCAGTGAATCATTTTTTTCGTCTAACAGGACAAGCTTGAGCCATTCTAATGCCTTTTCTTCAAATGCTTGATATTTTTTATAATGAAACAGCATCTGGTAGCGAATTCCCGCCTGCGATTGAACTGCCAATCTTACATTTTCTAATACCGTTAAATTAGGGAATACATTGGTGATTTGAAAGGAACGGCCGATCCCTTCTCGTGTGCGGTTTGTCGACGAAAATTTCGTGATATCCTTACCGCGAAAATAGATTTTTCCTTGGGTTGGCATTAATTGACCACTTAGAAGATTAAAAAAGGTTGTTTTTCCAGCACCGTTTGGCCCGATAATCGACTTAAAGTGCTTCTCTGGAACGGAAATACTGACAGCATCCACGGCAGTATGGCCGCCAAATGTAATCGTTAGGTCAGTTGTTTCAATAAGCGAAGACATTCTTTTCACCGCCTTATATATAGAAATAGGAAGAGGGTGACCGTGTTTTATTTGGTCGAACCCCCGTCTTTTTTAGATATTTTTCTTACTTGTTCCGGATTGGAGGTGCCGTTTCTTCAGGAGTTAGTTCCCTGATCAGGACCGGCACTGGGTACGAGACACCGTCTTTCTTCTCAAGCTTAATTGCATACAATGTCTGCAGTGCTTGGTGGTCTTCCGGACGGTAGGTCATTTTTCCTTTCGGTGTTTCAAAACTCATGCCTTCCATCGTTTTGATTAATTTTTCGGAATCCGCATCACCTTCCGTTTTCTTCAACGCTTCGACAATGGAAATGGCTGCACTCATCCCGCCAGGAGTGAAAAGATCGGGAACGTCGCCGTTAAAACGCTTCTTATGCTCCGCCACTAACCAGTCGTTGATTTTGTTTTTCGGCAGGTCATGATAATAAACGGTGAAGCCTTCCATGCCAATCAACGGCTCCATTGTTGATAAGGCCGCAATATCCGGGGCACCTGTAGAAATTTTGATTCCTTTATCTTGCACCTTCATGTCGGCAATTTGCTTCCAAGGAGAGTTTGCACCTGCCCAAACGACGAAGAGGTAGTCTGGTTTTGCATCGATGATTTTTTGAATATTAGACGTAAAGTCTGTTGCAGCAGGATCTGCATATTCTTCCTTTACTATCTCAGCCCCTAGTTTTTTAGCTGCTTCTTTAAAGGCAGCTACACCATCACGGCCAAAGGAATAATCCGGTGCGAGCGTGGCAATTTTTACACCTTTTTTGGCAATGGCCGCTGCACCAGCAACCGCATCCTGTGAAGAGTTACGTGCTGAATGGAAAATATACTTATTAAACTCTGAACCTGTAATACTATCAGCAGCCGCCGGTTCGACGACCATGACCTTTTGATATTCCTCTGCCAGTGGTAACACTGCGAGCGTGTCTGCCGAGCTGGAGGATCCGACTAGAAAATCAACCTTATCTTCTTCTAATAACTTCGTGGCTTTTTGGACGGCTACTTCCGGCTTTGTCTCTGTATCTTCAACAATGAATTCAATTTTTCTGCCGGCAACCTCCATCTTTCCTTCCGTTGCATAATCAAGTCCCAGTTCGAAGCCTCTTAATGTTTGTTTTCCATAGGCTTCGAGGGCTCCTGTCTTGGAGGCAAGCACCCCAATTTTAATCGGTTCTTTATTTTCCGTTTTCTTCCCGCCATCGTCTTTCGGCTCTGATGATGATGATTTGTCTGAGCTGCACGCACTGGCAAAGATCATCATCAACATAAGTAAACCCATTAATGCCCATTTTCCGTGGTACCCCTTCACACTTTTTCCCCCTTAAAATGTTTTACTCTAAAACTTGCAAAGCTTTGATTTTATGATAGGAAAAGGAAGTTACAGGGGAGTTACAAAATAAAAAGCAGCCCCAAACTAAGGCTGCTCAATTGGATTAATATAGCTTTCTGATTCAATGATCATCTCGTACATATGCCTTGTCGGCTCTAAAGGGGTTACACCCAGTTCTTCCTCTAATACCGCCGTGCATTTTTGATACCACTTCATCGCCTGGGGGCGGTTGTTTTTTCGATAATAACAATACATTAATAAGCGATATGCCTCTTCCCATGTGCGGTCCCGTTCGAGAATTTTTTCGCACCAGTAAATAGCCGTGTCGTAGTTTTCACGGCGAACCATTAGCTGTGCCATTTTTTCGGCACCACGTAGAAAATAAACGAGCAGACTCTCTCTTTTACTAATACACCAATCATCATAACGGCGGTCAGGCAAATAATCTCCTTGATAAAGCGTCAATCCCCTCTCAAGGAAATAAATAACCTTTTCACCATCTTCTTTTTCATTTAAGCCGTCTTGAATCAACGTCTGAAAATGGGTTATGTCCACTTCTATCACAGCATTTGGATTTAACCCATAAAACATTCCTTCGCGAATAATGAAGAAAGGTGCTGCTCTTGCTTTCCGCATCGGTTCTAATACATGCTGAAGACTATTTAGGGCAACCTTGAAATCGCGGTCAGCATTCTTTTTGTCTTGGTACGGCCAAAGAATTTGGATGATTTCATCTTTGGATATCGGCTCATTCACGGTAATCAATAACTGAAACAATTCCTTCGCTTTTTCCCTTTGCCACTCCTTTTCCCCTGCCTCTTTCTCACCAAGCCAAAGCCGGAATTGGCCGAGGGTTTGAACGCGAATCGAATACCCGGGATGGGAATCAAATGTGTTAATCCCCAGATCCTGCAAAGTTTTCATGACAAATGGCTTCTGAATTTCCTCTTTCATACACTCAATTAACAATGGCACAAACGCTTGCAAATCCCGTGGGCCGAATACTGATCTGTTATAAAAAAAGAATTCAAAGTCATGAATTTCCACGAGAGTTAAAAATTCATCCATTGTTTGCTTAAATAAATCTTCCTTTTTCTCAAGATAAAAAAGATTCGACAGCCAAAACTTGCTGAGCATTTGTCCAAAGGAGTCTTCGCACTGTTGGAAGAGGGAATCCGTTTTTTCTAAATATACAAGCGCCTTTGCCAGCCGTTCATTATAAATACAGGTAATCCCCATGCAAAGAGTGATTAGGGCAGACAGCCAAACATCATGCACCTTTTCTGTTTCTTGGAGTGCCTTTTTTCCTACCTCCAATGCCCGTTCCAGTTCTCCCCTTGTCCCGTATAAAATACAAAGTCCCATTAACGGCTCAGCCTTCCCTCTGTCGACACCCAGCTGGTCCATGATTTCTAACGCCGTTTGGTAGCAGTTTTCGGCTAAATGGGAATCATATTTATTCAAAATTTGCACGGCATGGCCCATGCGGATCCAGCCGCAGGCCTCGACGAACGGAGCTTTAACACTTATTCCTTGTTGAATTCCTCGCTGGGCAAGCTCCTTCGCCTTTATTCCCTCGCCAGTGAAGGCTTCGATTAAGGCAAGTAATAAATCGGTTTCACGATGGGCCTTCGGCAACGAGGCAGCGATTGTCCCATTCACCACATCTTTGTAAAGGATTTTCCTCGCTTCCTCAAATCGGCCGGTTCGCAAATACAATCTTGCTTCTAAATTTCCATCAAAATTTGCTGCCTTCGATTTTTGAATCCACTTCTCCGCCTCCGATGCTTTCCCTGAGTTCAACAGATTCTCAGATAGCAATTGATAGAGCTTACCCCTTTCTTCATCCGAACTCCTACATTTTTCCCTGTAGACAATGGCTTCATATAAAAGCCGTTCGGCCAGATGCGGTTGAATCGTATCTAAATAAATCTTTGCTTTCCCTTCTAGCGCCATACTCATTCCAAGATCATCTTGCTTTTTCTCCGCACCGATAAAGGCCTTTTCATAACAATCCTCGGCCTCTTGGTATTGCGAATGGTAACGCTGAATCTCTGCTTTTAGATACCAAAGAAAGTAATACTGTTCCATATCCGCTTCAAGAAGAATCGTCAATTGCTCATTTAGACTTTCTAATTTTCCGCTTTCAAGCATCTTTAAACCATTCTCTTGAAGGATGGAGGCGATCGCTTTGTGGTGGCGAATTTTTTTATAATGATACAGTGCTTCCTCCCATAATTGTCTTTTTTCATAAAAACGGGCACATCTTTCGTGGAGTATAGCGTATGTACTTGGATTATTTTTTTGAAACGTTTTTTCCAAAAACTCTTTAAACAGGGCGTGATACCGATAATGCGTTAAACCAACCTTTTGAATAAATAAATTCCGGTCTTTCAATTGCTCAAGCATCGTGGAGGCCCCGTTTAGCCCAATGACTTCCTCACATATTTCTTCTTCTATCTCTTCAAAAATCGACGTTTGCTCAAGGAACTGCTGAATGATGGGCGGTTGTTTCGAAAAAACTTCCATCACTAAATACTGAAAAAAGTCTTGCAGGGAGTGTGAGGAATGCTCAAAAAGCTCAGAAATATCCTTTTTTAATGGAATCTGCTGTGCGATCATGCATAAGGCGATGACCCAGCCCTCTGTCATCTTGTAGATCGTTTGTAAATGATGGGGTTCAATTTCTAAACCATAAAGATCAGTTAAAAGCAGCTCCATTTCATCTAGGGTAAGGACCAAATCTTCTCTCGTAATTTCTAATAATTGCCCGCAGGCTTTCATTTTCGTCAGATGCTTCCACCCTGGGCGGCTTCGGCTTGAAATGACCATATGTAAATTAGCAGGGATGTGTTCAAGCAATTTTTCCATCCAGCTATTTATCGTATAGGAATGCTCAATATGATGAAAGTCATCCAAAATCAATGTAATCTGCGAGTCGGCTGCAAGGATTTCATTTATAAAAAAAGAACATAATACATTCAGCTCCTCATCACGGATATAGCGGTCCATTGTCGCTATATAAGCAGCTAATTCTGTTCCAAATTCAGGTATAACCCGGCGAATGGCATGAATGATATAGGAAAGGAAGGGAAGGATGTCATCATCCATCGAGGAAAGAGAGTACCAGCAGCCTGGAATTTTTTCGTCCCTCATAAATAAAGCAAGTGCCGTACTTTTTCCAAAACCAGCCCCAGAATGAATAATGGACAACGGATAGTCAGGAATCTTCTTCATTTTCCTTGTGAGCTTTGCCCTTCTGATAAATTCATCCTTCACAACCGGAATCCGGAGTTTTGATTGAATAATCGGCTGTTTCATATTCATGGTTCCCCCCTTTCCTATTTTCATAATATTTACACTATTTTACCATATCAGAGGCGTTATGTGCTCGAGGGTGAAAAACAAACTAATACTTGCTGGCGGAATTTTCCAAGCAACTTAAAGATATACTCTGATAAAACTAAGTATACAAAGTGAAATTAATTGGAGTGTTGCCTCATTGTCAATCAAAAGGAAAATTCCGCTCATTTTTTGCCTATTGGTTTTTCTTATTTTATTTACGAATAACGCCTTCCATTATATTCGGTCAAAAAACCAACTGCTCAAGTATAACGAAATAGTGATCAAAATGATTGCTAAGGAGGTTTCTTTCCAAGTAAAAAATACGAAAAATAGCAGCTTGTATGTAGAAGACATTCTTGGCAGGGATTTACGAACGGCATCATTGGTAATAAAACATGCACTTCCGGCTCGCTATCAGGATATTACCATCGAGCAGCTGAAAGCTTTGGCAAAAGAAACCGGTGTCTCTCATATTACCTTATTGGCAAAAACAAGCGATGACATCATCGGGGTAAAATCCTCTGACTCTCAGGAAATAGGCATGTCCACGAAAGGCTGGGGGTACTGGTATGAAGCCTATAATCAGCTTTTTTCCTTACAACCCGTTTCTGTCGGAAAAGGAATCACTTTGCCACATTATTGGTCCGGCCCGATTGAAGTCGCTTCATCCAATCCCAATCATATTGATAAATGGGGCTACTATTATGATGGTTCAACGAATTATATGATCAATCCGTATTTTCGCGATAAAATAACAGACTACGAAAAACGATTTGGCCCATGGAAAATAATCCAAGACTTTACGAAAGAAGAAGGGATTTTGGAGTTAACCGTATTTAATCCGAAAAACTTTGGAAAAAAGAAGGAAGTTGTCCATTTAAACGGAAATAAATATATTCGAATTTCGGCCCAGCCTATTTGGTATGGAAAGTACACTTATCAAAACATCGCAACAGATGCGAGACAGATCAAAAAGGCCATCAAAACGAAAAACATACAAACTTATCGAGACTCGCTTAATTGCAAAATGATTATGAAAACATTCGTACCTGTCTTTTCAAAAAATGACCAGCCTTTCGTTATTGGACTTGTTTATGATTATGGACTTATTCAAGCAGAACTTGTCCATGAGTTAAAAGTACATATTTTACTCTCGATAGCGATTATGATTATCGTCCTAATTGTAAGCTTTATTTTTTCAAGATCCATTACCCAGCCAATTGGCTATATCGTTGAGCAGGTTAATGAAATTGCCCAGGGAAATTTCGGTAAAAACTTGAAGTTAAAACGAAAAGACGAATTTGGCATGCTGGCTGAAAACGTTAATGCGATGTCGAATCGACTGCATAGCTATGTTGAGGATTTAAATCAGAGTAAAGAACTGATTGAATACCAGGCCTACCATGACCCATTAACAGGTTTGTTAAACAGACGGTTTTTTCAGGAAAAATTAAACCCAATCATCGCCCATGCAAATGAAACGGGTGAAACAGTGTCTGTCTTATTCATTGATTTGGATCGCTTTAAACAGGTGAACGATTCTTTTGGACATAACAAAGGGGATGAAATCCTAAAAATTGTCGCCCATAGGATTAAGGAGTGTTTTCCTGTTGATGACCATACAATCATTACAAGGCAAGGCGGAGACGAATTTATTATTTTACTCCAGAATCTTACTCTTCATGACACAACGACTACAGCGGAAAGAATCGTCAATAATCTAAAAAAACCATACTCATTAAATGGACAAGAAATTTATCTCAGCGCTTGCTGCGGCATAAGTATGTATCCGGACCATACAAAAAATGCAGACACGCTCATCATATATTCAGACTTGGCCATGTATTCTGCTAAAAAAGCCGGAGGCAATCGAGTAACCGTTTATTCCAATAAATTAAATCAATCGAACATTGAGAGGCCTCGTTTAGAAGCCCATTTAAGAAAAGCGATTGAAAATGAGAAAATTGACGTTTTCTATCAACCGAAAATCAATGTGAAGTCAGGCATTATTTTTGGAGCAGAAGCACTAGTAAGATGGACAGATGAAGAATTTGGAGTTGTCTCACCGGAGCTTTTCATACCGATTGCAGAAGATACGGGGTTAATTCAGCCTTTATGGGAACTAGTCATGAAGTCAGCTTGTCAACAGGTTAGCAAATGGAACGCTGCCCGCTCCCTTCCATTATCCATTTCGGTTAATTTCTCCGCCCGCCAATTTCAAGAACCATGTAGCATGGTTCATCGGGTCAAAGAGATTCTTTCTGCAAGTCAATTGCCCCCGGAGAATTTTGAAATAGAAATTACAGAAAGTATTCTCTTAAATAATTCAACAGAAATCGTCCAATCACTCGAATCCTTACAAAAAATGGGGATTGCCGTTTCCATTGATGATTTTGGCACAGGATACTCTTCATTAAGCTATTTAAAGGATTTACCTATTAACACATTGAAAATAGATAAGTCATTCATCCAAAATATTGATCAGGATTATGGAAATTCTGAGATTCCGGAAGCGATTATTAATCTCGCCAGAAGCCTTCATCTCAATGTCATTGCAGAAGGCGTCGAAAAAGAGTATCAAAAGGAGTTTTTGCTTTCGAAGAACTGTGTAGAAATGCAGGGGTATTTGTTTAGTAATCCGTTAAGCAAGGAAGATTTTGAGGAGTATATATTTAAAAAATAGGGCAGCGATTTTGCTGCCCTATTTTGCCAATTCCTTTACCTCATTTACACTACTTCCTGAATAGTCGATAGAAAGCTGTTTCACGGTCATGTCAGGAAACTCCATATCCAATGCCTGCTTTAAATTCTGGACTTTTCCTTTTTCACTAAAGCAAATCACGGTAGGCCCCGCTCCACTTAATGCCACGCCGAATGCTCCATTCCTTTTCGCGAATGTTTCAATATCATTATAAGAATGAATGAGTGGTTCTCGATACGGCTGGTGAAAGCAGTCTTGTTCCATCATTTTTCCTGCCAGAGACCAATTTTGATTTAAAAGGGCCGCGATCAGAAGATTAGCTGTTGAAGAAGCCTGGATGGCCTTTTTTCGTGAATAGGCATCCGGCAGAACATCACGCGATTCCTTCGTCAATAAGATTTCTTTCGGTATGACTACAACCGTTTCAAAAGGAAGGTTGGTGAATGACAGCATATCTACCTCATTTTGCTGGTAACACCCGACAACAAGTCCTCCATAAAGGGAGGCGCCAACATTATCCGGATGTCCTTCCAACTTTGTTGCAAGCAGAAGCTTTTCGTCTCTTGTTAATTGTAAGCGGCCAACCGCATCTGCAAGCTCAATCCCTGCTACAATGGCTGCAGCACTTGAACCAAGACCTCTTGCTAAGGGAATATCACTAATGACCTTGATTTTACAAGGGGGTAATTCAATTCCATATTGTGCAGCCGTTTTAATGGCAACTTGGCAGATAAAATGACTCTCATCTGTTGGAAGATCCTTCAATTCCTCGCATGAAGAATAGCATTCCCACTGATCATGTTTCTCGATTTCTAATGTTAAATACAAATTTAGGGCAAGTCCAATCGAATCAAATCCTGGCCCAAGATTAGCAGTACTCGCAGGTACTTTAATCAAAAAGCGGTCATGTAAGGTCATCCGCGGACAACTCCCCGAATATGTTCGGCTACAGCTTTTTCATCGTTTGGTAATTGGGTCGGCGTAACAAGGCTGCTGTGGATGGCTGTATCAGGGTCCTTTAAACCATTTCCTGTTAGGACAGCAACAATTTTCGTGCCTTTGGCAATTTTTCCATTTTGAATACTCTTATAAACACCGGCAATCGATGCGCAAGAAGCAGGTTCGGCAAATACGCCTTCTGATGCAGCTAATTTTTTATAAGCGGCAACGATTTCCTCATCGCTAACTTCATCAAATTGACCATGTGATTCCTCTACGGCATTAACAGCCAAATCCCAGCTTGCCGGGTTTCCAATCCGAATCGCCGTTGCAATGGTTTCCGGATTTTCAAATACACGATTATGGACAAGTGCGGCAGCACCTGCAGCTTCAAAGCCAAACATTCTTGGCAGTCCTGTCTCTTTCTTCTCGTTATATTCTTTAAACCCTTTCCAATAGGCACTGATATTACCGGCATTCCCAACTGGAATCGCTAAAATCTCAGGTGCATTCCCAAGCTGATCACACACCTCAAAGGCCGCTGTTTTTTGCCCTTCAAGGCGGAAAGGGTTGACAGAATTGACAAGTGTGATTGGCTCTACTTCGCTGATGTTGCGAACCATCTGCAACGCTTGATCAAAATTCCCTTCAATCGAGATAATTTCTGCCCCGTACATCATCGCTTGAGCAAGTTTGCCCAGCGCAATTTTTCCTTCTGGAATGACGACGATACAATTAATACCTGCCCGTGCCGCATATGCCGCAGCGGCTGCAGATGTATTTCCTGTTGATGCGCAGATGACTGTTTTACTGCCTTCCTCTACTGCCTTCGCAACCGCCATGACCATACCTCTATCTTTGAAAGATCCTGTTGGGTTGGCCCCTTCCACTTTGACATAAAGCTCAACGCCCCATTCCTGAGAGAGTCTTTCAAGCTTTATTAACGGGGTATTCCCCTCATTTAATGTAAGTTTTGGCGTTTCTTGATTGATGGGTAAAAATTCTTTATATGCTTCTAATAATCCCGGCCATCTCATAATGATTTCCTCACCACTCTATATGCACTTTTTACTTCTTTAACTGCACTTAAATCGTATAATTCTAGTAAAATTTTATCATAATTGGTTTCTGAAGCTTTGTGGGTAACTAACACAATTTCTGATGTCTCATTTTTCTTGATTGGCAGCTGCAGTATTTTTTCAAAACTTACCCCGTATTTGGCAAAAATGGCTGTAATATCAGCAAATACGCCAACTTCATCTTGAACATGAATGCGCAAGAAGTATTTGGAGTACTTTTCTTCATTATCCTTTAACCGCTTAGGGTATTGCGGTGTAACAGCACTTCGGCCATTTACGCCAAGCCTCAAGTTTTTAATGACACCAACAAGGTCTGAAACGACGGCAGTTGCTGTCGGCAAGCTTCCTGCACCAGGGCCATAAAACATCGTTTCCCCAACAGCCTCACCATAAACGTAAACTGCATTATACTCATTTTGCACGGAGGCAAGCGGATGATTGTTTGATAGGAACGTAGGCGCGACACTTACCTCTACTTTTTCTCCCTCACGATGGGCATAGCCGATTAATTTCATCGTATAGCCTAATTGTTTGCCATAGCGTAAGTCTTCTTCGGTAATACTGGAAATACCGCTCACCTTCACATCGTCCAAATCGATATGCATCGAGAAGCCTAATGTAGCGAGAATGGTCATTTTTCGGGCTGCATCGAGCCCTTCAACATCTGCGGTTGGATCGGCTTCTGCAAAGCCAAGCGCCTGGGCTTCTTTAAGGACCTCTTCATATGATCGACCTTCATCACTCATTTTGGTTAAAATATAATTAGTTGTTCCATTTACGATTCCCATCATTTGTGTAATCCGGTCTGAAGCAAGGCCATCGACAAGGCCTCTTAAAATGGGAATACCACCAGCCACACTTGCTTCATAAAACAAGTCGCAGCCATGTTCTGAGGCAACCGTTAACAACTCTGATCCATGGAGAGCCATCAAATCTTTATTGGCTGTTACTACATGCTTACCTTGACGGAGTGCAGTAATCAAATAGTCCTTTGTATCATTTACCCCGCCCATTACCTCAATAACGACATCAATTTCCTTGTCAAAAAGGATATCATCCGGGCTGGATGTTAATAACTTTGAATCTATTTCAACCGGTCTGCTTTTATGTAAGTCCTGAACCAGGATCTTTTTGATGACAACCGGACACCCCACTTGGTGGATTAATTTATCTTGATGATTTTCAATAATTTTTACAACACCTGTACCTACAGTGCCTAAACCTAATAACCCAATCGAGATTGCTTTCATGAATTCCCCTCCTGTGAATGTCCACCCACGGCACACAATTGTTTTTCCCTTGTAGACATTATATGATTCTCTTTATTTTTTTACAATAGATTTATTTCACTGTTTTAGTAGTGAAACCGCTTACTACCGCGCCATAAAAGGATTGCTTTTATGAGCTAAAATTTCTCTGAATAAAAAGATAAATATTTTCTACTTTATCCCTTTACAATCGTGAAGGTATGGTTGTAGAATAGTCCCTATATTCTACTATTTTTTGAAATTTCGAGCAAATGAGATTTATTATACTGTTGAAAAAAGTGTTGATGAAGACGGCAGTAAGAAAAAGCCTCAGAGAGCCGGTGGGTGCTGTGAACCGGTGCAATTTCTTATAATGCCCAGCCCTTCTGAACTGGCAGCTGAAACTTTCAGTAGGTATGCCCGGTAAAAACCGTTAACATGTAGAGGCTGCTTTTATTTTTCCGGCAGCAAAAGAGGGTGGCACCACGTTCATTCACGTCCCTTATAACATGACCATTAGTCTGTTATGAGGGGCGTTTTCTATTTTAGAAGAAAGGAGAAATTTCCGAAACTGAGACATTGGGTATTACACCACATTTGATGACATAAACGTATTTAGGAAGCATTGGAATTTAGAATTGGATCGCTTTTAAAAGAGCTGAGGAGGTTAGATGGAGCATGTATAAAGTACTTGTAACCGATGGAATTAGCAGCACAGGTTTAGTTACGCTTATTGAACATCCCCATTTTATTGTTGAGAGGCAGCCGACACTGCCAACAGAGGAGTTAAAAAAGATTATTGGTGATTACGATGCCTTAATTGTGAGAAGTCAAACAAAGGTAACCGAAGAACTGCTTTTGGCTGCAGACCGGCTTCGGGTCATTGCCCGAGCAGGTGTCGGAGTTGATAATATTGATGTCAATGCAGCAACAAGAAAAGGAATCATCGTCATTAACGCGCCAGGCGCCAATACGATTGCCGCAACAGAGCATACTTTAGCAATGATGCTGTCACTAGCGAGGAAAATTCCACAGGCACATCAAAAAACTTCTGCTGGCGAATGGGATCGCAACTCCTTTAAAGGGGTGGAATTGTACAAAAAAACGCTTGGCGTTATCGGTATGGGTAAGATTGGAACGGAAGTAGCGAAAAGGGCGAAAAGCTTTGGCATGAACATACTAGGGTTTGACCCCTATCTAACTGAAGAGCGGGCAAAGAAATTAGGAATGACGAAGGCAAGTCTGGATTTAATTGCCCAGGAATCCGATTTCATTACGGTTCATACCCCGCTGACTAATGATACCCGTGGACTCATAAATGATGACTACTTAAGCAAAACAAAAAAAGGTGTCCGCATTGTTAACTGTGCCCGCGGCGGTGTAATTGACGAGCGTGCTTTGGTTAGAGCGATCAAGGCTGGTCATGTGGCAGGCGCTGCCCTTGATGTGTTTGAAAAAGAACCGGTTGCAGATGTAGAATTGCTGCAAAATCCAAATATCATTGTGACGCCGCATCTCGGTGCCTCCACTGTAGAAGCACAGGAAAAAGTTGCACAAGAAGTGAGTGCCGAAATTATTGAGATATTTGAAACGCAGTCAATCCAGAACGCGGTTAATATGCCGCAAATGTCTGGAGAAACACAGGCAAAGCTGCAGCCATATTTACTCCTAGGCGATCAAATGGGGCAGCTTGTGATCCAATTATTAAACAAGCAGGCTCCTGCTAAAATCGAAATCAATTATTATGGCGATTTAATTGATGAGGATACGGAATTACTGACTCGTACTCTCTTAAAAGGCATCCTATCCTATCATTTAAGTGATTCTGTCAATCTGATTAATGCCCTTCATCTTTTGAAGGAGCAGGGTGTTTCCTATAATGTGGTGAAAAATGCTACCAATAAAGGATTTGCGAATTATATGGAGCTGACTGTCTCCAACGGGCAAGAAACTGCACGAATTGGTGCAACAGTCCTAAACGGTTACGGTGCGCGAATTTTAAAAATAAACCAATACCGCATTGATGTGAAACCGGAAAAATTCCTTTTATATATTAAGCACCGTGACGTACCAGGTATGATTGGCAGGGTTGGCTCTCTGCTTGGTGACTATCAGATCAACATTGGAACGATGCAGGTTGGTCGGACCGAGGTCGGCGGGGAAGCAATCATGGTGTTAACACTTGATAAAGCCTTAGGCGCGGAGGTCATTCGTGAGCTAACCTTAATCGAAGGTTTAGATGAAGCGCAATTGCTGGAGCTGACGAATATTGATTCATTCGTACCGGGGCGCATAGAGCCTGAGAAGGTGGAGAGTATTTAGTTTAGTTGTGTTGTGTTCAAGGAAAGAGGGCTTGTGCGGTTGTCTGCGAAGCCCTCTTTCCTTGTTTTATAAAATACCCTTAAGATCTAAAACGGAATCAAGGATATAATCTGCTTCATACTGTTCAAATTCATTTCGTGCATCTTTTCCAGAAAGGCCGGTTAATACAGCGGCAAACTGACAGCCTAGTTGTCTTGCTGCTAAAAGGTCTGCCAAAGAATCTCCGACCACAAGCACCTCTTCACCAGTTTCGATTGGCAGCACCGTATTTAAACATTCCTGTACAGATGTCCCCTTACTTTTAAGGCCCATTACGTATGTATATGGATGTGGCTTGGATAAGGATTTCCATTCTGGAAGCTCCTTTTCCGCTGCTAACACCTCATCAGCCGTCACAATCCGCTTTTCATCAAAATACTTTAACCAATCTAAATGCTGAAAGGGCTGAATTGTTTCTAAAGCCGGACGGCCTGTTCCGATTCCAATCATAAATCCGGCACTTTTTAGAAATTGAAACAGATCAGCAATTTTATCCCTAGGGGCTAATGTTGTTTCGTTTGCCAGGAAGCCTTGTTTGCCGGTTTGTACAGATGGACTCCCGGTAGAAGCAAGGACATGTTCATCGCCCACATACCATTCCTGTGAAACATGCTCACAAATGGACCAAAGCTCACCTTTTTCAAAAATAGATGTTTCTACCCCAAGCTTCTCCTTCGCAAGGACATTCAAATAACTCAGCAATTCCTGCTTCATTGCCTCCGACCGCGCAAAATCCTCTAAAAACAAGCTAAAATCCAATTCCACATGATAATTACTTAACACCCTGCCCATCTCAAGCAATGTTTCACGATTAATTGGTGCCTGACACCATTTGGTAATTTTTTCAATTTCATTTTCTTTGATTTGTGACAACAGATGGATGAGTTGGTGGCTGAATGATAGATGGATCATGTCCCAGTTAGCGTTTAGGCCGCGAGATTTCATAAATTTAAGGACTTGATCGTTTTCAAAAACTTTTTCTCTTATTGTTTTCATTTCAGCTTCACTATAGTCCGTTTTAAATTTTTCAGGTGCCAGTGCTAAGTAATTGCAGCTAATCAGCATCTCCCAAACCGTTAAGGCAGATGCATCAAAATAATGCTCTTCACTCAATAAAACTCCATCAACGTCAAACAAAATGGTTTTAATCAATGTCCTTCCCCACTTTCCAAGTCTGCTTTTATACTTTATCGTACCACAGTGAGACAACCTAATTGAAGTAAATTTAATTAATACAATTTTACCTATTTTAAATAAATATTAAAAAGCCGTGCGCTGGAATTTTCACCAGCAACACGGCATGTTTTTTAGTTCTCGTGATTTACATACTGCCCATATAAATCCTTTACAGCGGCAATTAGGGCATTTACCGCTTTTCCACGGTAGCCTTCTCTTAAATCCTCTAAAATATCATCAATCCCGTCCTGCAGGCTGTGCCCTTTTAAAATTTGCTTGACGTATGCCTTTCCGTGGTCGGTTGCCAGCGTACAAGAGGATTCAATGATGACACCGTATTTTTTATCCACCTCAACCGTTATCGTAAGTGAATCAAAAACACTTTGGGCCGCCATTCCCTGAGGCAGACGTGAGTGACCTGCAAGGAAATAAGTTTTAATGTTCGTCATGTAATTTCCTCGCTTTAAAATTGTTTATTTTCACCTGAAATTTGTTCATATCTCTCAGAATTTGTTCATAAATCAATAAAGTTTGTCCATATCGTTCCAATATTTGTTCATATCACACCTGTATCAGCATTTAATAGAGCTTTCTTCAAACGGCCATGCCGGAAGCATTTTTCGCAACGGTTTATCCTCTCTAAGCCCGAGTGCATATTCCCCTTGCATTATGGTATGAATTTCTCTTGTGCCTTCATAAATGACAGGGGCCTTGGCATTTCGTAAATAACGCTCGACCGGGAATTCATTTGAGAAGCCGTAGGCCCCGTGAATTTGGACGGCATCGTTGGCTGCCTCATAGGCGGCATCACAGGAAATCCATTTTGCCAAGGATGTTTCCTGCGTGTTGCGTTTGCCGTTATTTTTTAACCAGCCGGCTTTAAAAACAAGTAAGCGCGAAATCTCAAGGTTTGCTGACATTTTCGCAATCATTTGCTGAACGAGCTGGTGCCTGCCGATCTCCTTGCCAAATGTTTTTCGTTCTTCACAGTATTTGACACTTGCTTCAAGCGAGGCCATAATTGTGCCGCAGGCGCCTGCTGCTACGGTAAAACGGCCATTGTCAAGGGCAGACATCGCAATCTTAAAGCCCTCTCCTTCATATCCTAACAAGTTCTCAGCCGGCACTTTTACATTGTCTAAAAATACTTCTCCCGTATTTCCGGCGCGGATGCCGAGCTTTCCTTTTATCGCCTTTGAAGAAAATCCTTCGCATGTTCGTTCGACAATGAAGCAGGAAATACCGTGGTGACCTGCTTTCGGATCTGTTTTGGCAAAAATCAAGAAATGATCGGCCACATCACAAAGGGAAATCCAGGTTTTTGATCCATTTAAAATATAGTAATCTCCATCCTTAACAGCAGTTGTTTCCATTGCCGCTACATCTGAGCCGGCATTCGGTTCCGTTAGTCCAAAGGCGCCCACCTTTTCACCCTTTGCCTGTGGAACAAGGTATTTGTGTTTCTGCTCCTCTGTCCCCCATTGTAAAAGAGTCATACTGTTTAAACCTGTATGAACAGAAACAGCGGTCCTGAAGGCGGTATCCCCGCGTTCAAGCTCCTCGCAAACAATCGCAAGGGTATTGTAATCCATGCCAACGCCGCCATACTCCTCCGGGATACATACGCCCATGAGCTCCAGATCGGCTAAGCGTTTCAGGATATTTGTTGCAAAATGACCTTTTTCATCCCACTCCTTAATATAAGGAATAATTTCACGATCAACGAAGGCTCTGACTACCTTTCTTACACTCTTTTGTTCTTCTGTTAATGAAAAATTCATCTTACTTCCCCCTCAAATCATTTCTTGTTGCTTCATTTGAGCAATTTCCTGTTTCGAATAACCAAGCTTCATTAAAACTTCCTCAGTGTGTTCCCCGTGCATCGGCGGGTGTTTATCGATGGTAACCGGTGATTTTGAAAATTTTAGTGGTGAACCGACAAGCCTTAAATCCTGGATGACGGGATGCTTTACACTAACGACCATTTCCCTTGCGCTCGCCTGTTCCGATTCTAGGGCCTCTTTCACATTATTAATCGGCCCATTAGGGATTCCAGCTTCATCAAGCAATTGCTTCCACTCAGCCCTTGATTTTATTTTTATTTTCGCCGCGATGATGTTTTCAAGTTCGTCCTTATTGAGCAGCCGATCTGAATTTTTTTCGTATTTTAAAAGGGCTGGTTCTTCAAGTAAGATTGCTAGTTTTTGATATTGCCGGTCATTACCGACTGCGATAATAAAATCACCATCGTTTGCGGTAAAAACCCGGTATGGCACAATATTTGGGTGGGCATTACCGAGCCGTTCGGGAACCTTTCCTGAACAAAGATAATTGCTGGCAACATTCACTAAGGCAGCCAGCTGCGAGTCAAATAAGGAGATATCTACTTCCTGTCCCTCCCCCGTTCTGCTGCGATGCTGTATCGCCCCTAAAATGCCGATGCAAGTAAATAGTCCAGTGAGAACGTCTGCTATGGCTACACCGACCTTTGCAGGCTGTGCTTCTTTTTCACCGGTAATACTCATTAAGCCCGACATTGCTTGAATAATATAATCGTAGCCCGGCAGATGGGAGTAGGGCCCATCTGAAGACCCAAATCCGCTAATAGATGCTAAAATAATTCCTTCATTGACCTTTTTCATTTCCTGATAGCCGAAGCCTATCCTTTCGAGTGTTCCCGGCTTAAAATTTTGGACGACGACATCCGCATCCATCATAAGCTTCCGTAAAATTTCCTTGCCTTGCTGCGATTTCAAGTTTAAGGTGATCCCTTGTTTATTTCGATTGGCACATAGGTAATAGGCGCTCTCTCCTTCCACAAACGGCGGTCCCCAGCCCCTTGTTTCATCCCCGGAATCGACACTTTCAATTTTAATCACTTCTGCCCCCATATCGCCTAAAATCATCGTGCAATAGGGACCAGCCAACACACGGGATAAATCGATTATTTTGATACCATGGAGCGGACCTGTCATTGGGATTCTCCTTTCCATAAAGATTTCTATTAAAATTTGGTTTATCCTCCGTATGAAAGGGATGTAATTTGAAAAAAGCCAGCAAAAACAAACAATGACAAATAATGGCATTGAGTGTTTCACTGGCTTTTATTCGTGGTTTCTCCTCTGGATGGAGGATGAAGCGAATTAGGCAGCTACTTTTTCAAAATATGCTAGATTTAGTTTTCTTATACTAATTTTCAAATATCCAACCCAATGGATATATACTTCACTTCTAAAAACTCTTCAATCCCATAATGCCCGCCTTCACGGCCAAGGCCGCTCTCTTTATATCCGCCGAATGGAGCCTGAACGACTGATGGCAGGGCATCATTCAGGCCAATGATTCCATACTCAAGCTGCTCTGTGATTCTGAAGGAGCGGCTTAAATTTTCCGTATAGACATAGGCAGCTAAGCCGTAACAGGAATTGTTTGCCCGCTCAATGGCTTCTTCTTCCGTTTTGAAGGTTGAGATCGGCGCAAGCGGGCCGAAAATCTCATCTCTCATACATTCCATATCGTCCTGAATATCGGTCAAAATGGTCGGGGCATAGAAATAGCCGTTGTCTACATCAGGTTTAAGCCCGCTGTACGTGACCTTTCCACCCTTTTTCAGCGCATCCTTGACAAGTCCATCAACTTTTTTATATGCAGCTTTATCAATTAATGGTCCAATGTCTGTTCCTTCTTCAAGCCCATTGCCAACCTTTAGCTTTTCTAATTCCGCTTGAAAAAGCTTAATAAATTCGTCAGCTACACTTTCTTGCACATAAACGCGATTCGTGCAAATACAGGTTTGACCGGCATTACGGAACTTCGATTGAACAAGTCCCACTGCAGCCTTTGCTAAGTTTGCATCATCCATGACAATAAACGGGGCATTACCGCCAAGTTCTAGCGATACCTTTTTTACATTTTCAGCAGCGCCGCGCATCAATGTTTTTCCGACCTCAGTTGAACCTGTAAACGTAATTTTCGTTACGCGCGGGTCCTTCAGCCATACCTCGCCAATTTCGGAGGATCTTCCGGTGATCACGTTTAGTACACCCGCAGGAATTCCTGCCTCATGGGCAAGCTCAGCTATTTTTAAAGCTGTTAGCGGCGTTTGATTCGCCGGTTTGACTACCGCCGTACACCCGGCTGCAAGGGCAGGTGCTACTTTCCTCGTAATCATTGCTGCCGGAAAATTCCACGGTGTAATCGCTGCGATTACACCCACAGGCTCTTTCCTAACAAGTAACCTTTTATTAGGATGGGAAGCCGGAATCGTTTCACCATACACCCGTTTACCCTCTTCAGCATACCAGGAGATAAAACCATTTGCGTACTGGACCTCTCCTAGTGCTTCTTTTAGCGGTTTTCCTTGCTCAATCGTCATAATCCGAGCGATTTCATGCTTGTTTTTTTCTATTAAATAGAACCATTTCATCAAAAGGTGATAGCGCTCTTCCGCTGTCTTTTTCGACCAGATTTTGAAGGCTTTATGGGCAGCATCGACTGCCTGCTCTGCTTCAAAAGCACCGCCCGTTGGCACAGCAGCAATTATTTCCTTTGTCGCCGGATTGATGATTTCCGTAAAAACTTCATAATCACTGCCAACCCAGGTGCCATTCAGATACATTGGATAGATTTGATAATTTTGCTTGATGACATCCATTTTTATTCCCCCCCAACCGATAATGCCGGATCCTGTAGATATACTGCTTCCATTGCTTCCTCAAGAATTTGTAATCCTTCTTCAAGCTGGTCATCTGTGATGGTTAATGGCATAAGGAGGCGGATAACATTGCTGTAAAGCCCTGCGCTAAGTAACATGAGACCACGCTCAGTTGCCGCTTTTACAATTTTTCCAACCGCTTCTTTATCAGGGGTTTTAGACTGTCTGTCCTTGACGATTTCCATTGCGCACATCGCCCCAAGGCCGCGCACATCGCCAATTCCATCAAAACGGTCAGCGAGAAGCTGCATTTTTTCAAATACCCGTTCGCCTATCTTTTCGGCCCGATCATTAAGATTTTCACTTTCGATGATATCTAAAACTGTCAAGGCGGCCCTGCATCCAAGCGGGCTTCCAGAGTAGGTTCCACCGATTTCGCCCACCTCAGCAGTATTCATAATTTCCGCCCTGCCAATGACACCGCTGATTGGAACACCAGCCCCCATCGATTTTGAAATCGTTATTAAATCAGGCACAACATCAAAATGATCAATCGCAAAATACTTCCCAGTCCGGGCAAACCCCGTTTGGATTTCATCCGCAACGAATAGGATTCCATATTGCGTGCAGATTTCTCTTACCCGTTTAACAAAAGCGGCATCAGGCACGATAAATCCGCCTTCCCCTTGGACAGGTTCCATTACGACTGCAGCGATCGTTTCCGGGGCGACTTCCGCAAGAAGAAACTGTTCGAATTGCTCGATGATCATCGTGCTGTATTGCTGCTCGCTCATTCCATCTGGGCGGCGGTATACATATGGATATGGTGCCTTGTAAACCTCTGGAGCAAATGGCCCAAAGCCGAATTTATACGGCTTCACTTTGCTTGTCATTGTCATCGTCATTAACGTTCTGCCGTGGAAACCCCTTGTAAAAGAGACAATCCCTTGGCGCCCCGTGTATTTCCTGGCAATCTTGACGGCGTTTTCTACGGCTTCAGCACCGCTGTTAAAAAAAGCAGCCTGTTTATCGAAGTCACCAGGAGCAAGCTCGCAAAGCCGCTCAGCCAAAGTTATATAGGATTCATACATCATTACATTAAAGCCAGTATGGATAAATTGACTAGCTTGTTCTTGCAGAGCCCTGACCACTCTTGGGTGAGAATGGCCGACGTTTAGCGTTCCAATAGCACCAGCAAAATCAAGATAATGATTACCGTCCACATCTTCAACCATTGCTCCTTGTGCTTTTTTTACAAAGGAGTGGCAATTATTGCTGATTCCTTTTGGGACATATTTTTTTCTTCGCTCCAATATTTCTTTCGATTTTGGCCCGGGTATCTCTGTTTGGAGCTTAACATACTTCTTTTCCAATTCCGTGCTCCCCCCTTTTTTATAATTGCTCTATATAAGTAACCTGGCTACGTTGGATCTGTATCAATGCACAGTGACCATGCGTAGCGTTTTTTGTCCTCGATGGGTACCCTGGACTCCCTAAGCGCCCCCATCACTGAGAACCTATTAATATATCTATGCTTTCACATGCTCCAATACTTCTTTAAAAGTGCTGACCACTTTATCAATCTCATCATAAGCAATCGTCAGCGCAGGTTCAATTCGAATCGTTTTCGAGTTAATCAATGTACCTGCCACAAGAACCCCACGGTCAAACATACCTTTTGACACTTCATAGCCAATTTCATCCTGATGGAACTCGATGCCAATCATCAAACCTTGGCCGCGGATTTCCTGCACCTTATCTTCATGACCTTTTGAAGCCTTTTTCAATTCCTCTAGGAAATACGCGCCAACTTCTCCGGCTCTCTCAGGTAAATTTTCTTCAATTAATACACCAATCGTCGCAATCGCCGCGGCACATGCCAGTGGATTGCCGCCAAAAGTAGTCGTGTGCATAAATGGATTCGGGAACCAGCTCTTGAATACATCCTCTCTTGCGACAATTGCCCCAGCAGGCATCACTCCGCCGCCAAACGCCTTCGCTAGACAGATGATATCAGGAACCACATCATACAACTCAGCTGCGAACATTTTTCCAGTCCGTCCCATACCTGTTTGTACTTCATCAAAAATTAACAAGGTTCCGTATTGGTCACAAAGCTCGCGCACTTGATTTAAATACCCCTCTGGCGGAAGGATGATTCCCCCTTCACCTTGAATCGGCTCTAAAATAACAGCCGCTACATCTTCGCCAACAGCAGCGCAAACCTCAAACGTTTTTCGCATCATGTCGATATCGCCGAATGGCACGTGGCGGAAGCCTGGGATTAATGGCAGGAATGGTTTACGGAACATTCCTTTCGCCGTTCCGGACAAGGAACCTAAGCTTTTTCCATGGAATGCACGAGTTGTCGAAATAAATGTTGTCCGCTCACTGTACATTTTTGCCAGTTTAAGAGCAGCCTCAACACTTTCCGTTCCGCTGTTTGTAAAAAAGGCATACTTCAAGTCGCCAGGTGTAATATCTGCTAAAATTTTTGCCAGCATTGCCCTTAGAGGATCAAGTAAGTCTTGGCTATGAAGAGCCTGACGTTTTAACTGGTCGGTTACCGCTTTAACCACCTTCGGATTGCGGTGTCCAACATTATAAATACCGAATCCGCCAAGGCAGTCGATATACTCTTTGCCATTGACATCCTTAAAACATGAACCATTATCCGACCATTCGACTGCCGCAAATTGACCACCTTCCGTAACTGTTTTGCGGTATTCCAGGAATCCTGGGTTTACGTGCTCACGGAAGCCATCCACCGTTTCCTTCGTAATCCAGGCCGCTTCCGCCTCGTTAATTTCCTCTTTTTCTATTAAATCTAGAACCTTATTAATATATTCACTTACTTGTAGATTTTGCTTATTATTTATATCGATACTCATAATTTCATACCTCCAAATATATTAGTTTGAAAACCAACCTACTGGTTCGACTTGCAAATTGATGTTAATCTGTTTAATCTCCTGGAATTCCTCAAGTCCAAATGTTCCAAGGCTGCGGCCAATACCGCTTTGCTTATAACCGCCCCATGGTGCTTCGTTATAAGTAGGATGATAAGCATTTACCCAAGTAATTCCGGCGCGCAGCTTTTTAATTACCCGCAATCCCTTGGCGCCATCTTTCGTAAACACAGCACCGGCCAATCCATAAACCGTTCCATTTGCTAGCTTAAGAGCTTCTTCTTCATCCTTAAATTTCTGAATGACGACAACAGGACCGAAGATTTCCTCCTGCACGATTCTCATTTCTTGCTTCACATCGACAAAAACGGTCGGTTCAACAAAGTAACCCTGATCCAATCCTTCACGTACGATTCGATTTCCACCACAAGCAATCGTGGCGCCTTCCTGTTTTCCAAGTTCAATATAGTGGAGTACTTTTTCCAAATGCTGTTCGCTAACAAGCGGACCCATTTCTGTGGAAGATTCTTGACCAGGCCCTACTTGAATTTTCTTTGCCCGTTCAACAAATCGTTCAAGAAATTTGTCGTATATGCTCTCTTCAACAAGAATTCTTGATCCCGCTGAACACACCTGACCGGAACCGGCATAGATCCCGAATAAGGCATAATCGACAGCGGTTTCAAAATCAGCGTCCGCAAAAATAATATTCGGTGATTTTCCGCCTAACTCGAGCGATACCTTTTTCATCGTATCGGCAGCTTGTTTCATAATATGCTTGCCTGTTTTCGTACCGCCGGTAAACGAGACCATGTCAACTTCCGAATGGGAAGCGATTTCATTTCCAACCACTGGACCTGCGCCCATCACCATATTGGCGACCCCTCGTGGCAAACCTATTTCTTCGAAAATTTCAAACAGCTTTTTCGGTGTAACTGGTGTTACTTCTGATGGTTTAAACACAATCGTATTTCCTGCAGCAAGTGCCGGCGCGATTTTCCAAACACTCATTAACAGCGGATAGTTCCAAGGAACAATTAGACCGCAAACCCCAACAGGCTCGCGAACCACCATGGCCTGCATCGGATCCGCGACATGATAGGTCTGGCCATCAGGCTTCGTAATCAGTCCTGCATAATAGCGGAAGCATGCGGCCGCATCCGCGACATCAAAGCCTGCTTCCCTTAACGGTTTCCCGTTATCCATCGTTTCAAGCTCGGTTAACTCCGAAGCATATTCATCAATTTTGTCAGCAATTTTTAATAAATAGGAGGCTCGTTCCTGAGCAGAAATATCCGACCAAACACCTTCTTCAAAAGCTCGGCGTGCCGCATAAATTGCCGCGCGGGCATCGGCGACTGTTCCTTCAGGGGCATAGGAAATCACTTCTCCATTTGCAGGATTTATCACTGGGCGTGTTTCTTGATTTTCAGCATCTTTCCACTCACCATCAATAAACATCTTTAGGTTTACAACACGGTTCTTGACCTCGACCATTTTCAATTCCTCCTTTATTCACCCTCAATAACTATTATTGCAAGAAGCGTGCCAACACTAATAGCATAGTAAAATAGCAACTCTTGAAAAAATAACAATCGAAGCTATTCATTTTTGCATAACCTTATTTCAATTTGCATAATAAAAACTGATCCAGACAATTTAATCTGAATCAGCTTCAATTTAAAGCGTAGATAAGTTTTCAAGCTTAATATTTTTCTCTGTCAATATTTTTTGATATTTCCGGCTGACGGAGGATTGGCTGATTCCTAAAGCTTTCGCCGCCTTTGTCGTGGTCTTGTATTGCTTCATTGCCATGATGATTAGCTGTTCTTCTACATGATCGATGGCATCCTGCAATGGAATCACTCGGGTAATCACCGGTTTCATTTTTTTATGTTCATAGCCTAATGATAAAAATTGGCTGACGAACTCAGCGTCAATGGCCGGATGATCCGCCGTCACCACTAATCTTTCAATGATGTTTTGCAATTCCCTAACGTTACCCGGCCATGAATAAAATTCAAGGACATTGATGGCATCCGGTGTTAGATGATAATTTCGGTCATATTTTTCATTCAGTTGCTGGAGGAAATGGAAAGCCAACAATGATATATCCTCTGTCCGCTCTCTTAGTGCAGGAATTTGGATCGGGATGACATTTAAGCGATAATATAAATCCTCACGAAATCTTCCTTCCTCCACCATTTTCGCTAAATTTTTATTTGTGGCAGCGATGATTTGCACATTTACCGTAGTAGGTGTTGTGCTGCCTACAGGGATGATCTCCTGCTCTTGTAGCACCCGGAGCAGTTTTACCTGCAAGTGAACGGGCATCTCGCCGATTTCATCGAGAAACAGAATGCCACCATCAGCCTGTTTGAAGTAACCGTCTTTTCCATTTTTATCAGCACCAGTAAAAGCGCCCTTCGCATAGCCGAAAAGTTCACTCTCAAGTAGATTTTCCGGAATCGCACCGCAGTTTAATTTAAGGAACGGTTTTTTAGAGCGCCTTCCTAATTGATGAATGGCTTGGGCGATCACTTCTTTTCCTACCCCAGATTCCCCATGGAGCAGGACTGTCGAGGAAAAGTCGGCAATTTTCTTTACTTGGTTCATGATCTTTTCCATCTTGGGACTGCAATAAATCAACTTTTTCAAAAAGCGATCCTTGCTCTTAAAATCATCTAATTCCTTCTTATATTGTTCGGATATTTTTCGCATTTCCTGCAATTCACTTTTCAGCCGGGTTGTTTCGGTAATATCGCGTGAGGCAATAATAATCCGGTCAAGTTCCTTTTTTTCATTAAAAACAGGATTACCAACAGCGAGAATTTTTCTGCCGTTATGTGTTTCTTGCACAACGGAAACCTTTTTCTTTTTTTCCATGACGAGCCTTGTGACAGATGGAGTAAATAAACCACGATCCTCAAGTTCAAGAATGTTTTTTCCAATCAGCTCTTTTAAATCAACATTCCAAAAATCTTGAATGATATTTTCACTAAAACGGATCAATTCTCCTTTCGCATTCACCACGAGAATTTCATCATAAATACTTGAAAGAATCGCATTTAGGTCTTTATTCAAGTCTTTAATATATTCAATTTCCATTGCCATTTCCTCAACCATTGGCAAATCCTGAACAACGATAATGATCCCATCCACTTCGTTATCGTAGTTCAAAATCGGGCTATAGTCGACGAGAACGCCCATTTCGTTTGTGATTTCAAGATGGTTGAGAAGTGTCTTCCCCGTTGAAAACACTTTGTTAATGTGAGAGCTGCTAAAAATATTTTCAGCAGGAAAGTTTAACACCTTCTCTGCATTCGATTTGATCATTTTTATACCAGCTTCATTGCAATTAATGATGCGTTTTTCTTTATCTAAAATAAAAACTCCCATCGGAATCGAGGTCAGGATAATTTTAAGCAAGTCGACACTTTGATTTTCTTGTTTAAAAAGTTCTGCCAGGACATCTTCTCTTCGAATGTAACCCGATGGTTTTCCATCCTCACCCTTGATGATTGCAAACGGTTCGCCGATAATTTGGAACAATATGGGCAAGGAAATATGTTCACTCAAATGACAGATACTTTCAAGCGGTTTGGCATGTTCAAGCAGGAGTTCGACCGATGAAGCCTCTTTTTCCAGATTCCCAATTACCACATAGGCAAATAGTTGATTTTCCTTTTTTAAAAATAAAAAAGGTTCTTTAAGGTTACTTAAGGTCGAGCGAAATATTTCTTTTCTTTCTTCAACTGCAACTGAAATAATCGGTTTCAGTTTTTCTTTTGACACGGAAAACATCGTTACCTTCCCCCCTACAACCTTATCACTCTAATAGTACCACCTATTTCAGAATTTTTTAAATAATATTCCAAAAAAAGAGGATGTGAGAGTTGCCCCACATCCTAATCACTTCCGGTAATAAACAAATCTTCTTTAACATAGGCAAGAACCATCCCCGGAATAACATCATCGCCCTCTTGTACTTCCAGTGATTCTACTTCTCCGCTGACACTCGTTTGAATCATTTCCAGATTGCCATCTTTTGTTTTGATCGCAAACAATGGTTCCCATTCATAAAATCTTGACTCACTTTGTATGGAAATCTCCTCCACCTTCCCGTAGCACGGGCTAAGCACAACGCCAAAACACATGAAAATCACCCCCAAATTTTAGTATTGCTCTTGAAACGGCCGTGTTTGTAAAACAAGACGAAAGAATTCCTGAAATTCCGGGATATCTTCTTTTTCAATTCCAAGATAATCAGCCCAATAATCATCTGTATCCGTATCCTCCTGGCAAAGTAACACCATTTTTCCAGATTGTATCGAGGTCACCATTGCTTTCCCATAAAAATGATTGGAGTAGCCAATCGTCAAATCATAGCGATGGTTATTGGAAATGAGACAAAAATAATGCAAGAGCTGATTTTCCTTTTCTTCCGACAAAATTTCGAGCTTCATTCAAATTCCTCCTTTTATGTTTTAGTACTTTAACCATCCTCTCAGCCTTGAAGCTTCAGCTAATTTTTGAATGCCTTCGATATAAGCAGCAATTTTCATATTGACGCCATACCTTTTCGCTGTGTTATAGACATTTAAAAAGCTGGAAGTCATTTTTTCCTTTAGTCTTTCATCGACTAATTCCTCGGTCCAGTAATAACCTTGGTTGTTCTGGCACCATTCAAAATAGGAGACAATCACACCGCCGGAATTGGCGAGGATATCCGGGACAACAAGAATTTCACGTTCATCAAGTATCTTAAGCGCATCCTTGGTTGTTGGGCCATTGGCCGCTTCGATAACAAACTTGCAGTTAATCCGGCTGGCATTTTGTTTATTGATGACGCCTGAGATGGCTGCAGGAATGAGGACGTCGCATTCTTTTTCTAAAAGTTCTTGGTTGCTGATGGAGCTTTTAAAACGATTGGAAACAATGCCAAAGGAGTCTCTGCTTTCCAGCAGGTTCGGAATATCTAAACCGCCTTCATTGTATAAACCGCCAAGCACATCACTAATTCCAATGACCTTTGCCCCTAAATCATATAAATATTTCGCCAAATAACTGCCGACATTGCCAAATCCCTGAACGATTATGCGGGTATCCTTTAACTGCATCTTTTTTAATTCGCATACCATTTGCAGCGTATAAAGAACACCTTTAGATGTGGCTGTTTCTCTGCCCTTCGATCCGCCAAGGGCAATCGGTTTCCCTGTGATAAATCCCGGGGAATCAAATTCGCGGATATGGTCATATTCATCCAGCATCCAGGCCATGATTTGTGAGTTTGTATACATATCGGGCGCCGGGATATCTTTTGTTGGGCCGACAAGCTGGCTCACCGCTCTTACATAACCCCTGCTTAACCGTTCTAATTCATCTAAGCTCATATTGCGGGGGTCACAGACAATGCCGCCTTTTGCACCGCCATAAGGGAGGTCGGTAATCCCACACTTTAGGCTCATCCAGCCTGCCAGAGCCTTTACCTCCTCAGGTGTGACATCCGGATGGAAGCGAATTCCGCCTTTTGTCGGCCCTGACGCATCGTTATGCTGGGCACGGTAGCCTTGGAAAATCTCTGTTTTTCCGTTATCCATCCTTATTGGAATACTTACCTCTAAAAATCTCATTGGCTTTTTCAAAAATTCATATACCTGCACGGGATAGTTTAGAATGGTAACAGCTTCCTTAAGTGTCTCCTGAAACTCAATCAGCGAATTATCCTGTTCCTTTTCTTTCGTATTCATGTTTAGCGATTCAACCGCCATTACTAACACCTCATTTATTTTTGTTACTTAAGGTAATAGCAATTTCCGTGCCAACTTAAGAATGCGGATTCTCGGCGTTCTCTTATCATAAGATTGCAGGATTTATGATAATTTGACGGTTTTATTCACTTTTGCATAATTGGGAGAGGTAAAAAAACACATCCCAGATTGGAATGTGTTTTTTGCTCATTAAAGTGAAGAAGTTCTTTCCGCATCATCAATATTTAAATCTGTAATTTTTATTTTAAAGAATCTTGTTTGGAAAACCATATAGATTACTCCAATTACTATCCAAACGATCCCCCCGATGAGGGCATCTGCTTGTAAGTTATACCACAAGATTCCCGTTAAGCCTGCACCAAGGATTGGCATGATGAGGTAGGAGAAGATGTCCCTTGTTGTTTTAAATTTTTTTAAGCGGAAGACGAAATGTGCAATTACGGATAAGTTAACGAATGTAAACGCAATTAACGCGCCAAAATTAATAAAAGAAGAAATTAGCTCTAAGCTTGGTGCAATAGCAAGCAGTGAAACGACGCCAACGAGGACGACATTAAAAACCGGTGTCCGGAATTTTGGATGGACATAACCGAAAGCCTTTTTTGGCAGGACGCCATTTCGTCCCATAACATACAAAAGCCTTGATACACTTGCATGAGAGGCAAGTCCGGAAGCCACTGTTGCAGCAAAAGCACCTGAGAGGAAAATCAGCTTAAAGATTGTTCCACCGACAAACAAGCCAATTTCCGGTAACGTATCATCGGTAACCTTGAAGCCTGAAATATCTGGAAATAAGGCTTGGGCGAAATAACTGCAAACGAAAAAGATTGCGCCGCCGATAAAGACCGTTAACATAATCGCTCTCGGCATCGTTTTATGATCAATCGCTTCCTCTGCATACATAGTGACAGCATCAAAGCCAATAAACGAGAAACAAACCACGGTTGCTCCGGTCAAAATGGCGCCCAGGTGGACATTAGAGTGAAAAATCGGTTCCGTTGTGAAAATCGTTCCTTGTCCCATTCCCTTGGAAAGCTGGAGAAAGGCAAGCACGATAAATGCTGCAATTAAGACAACTTCAAAAATAACAAGCAGTGAATTTAGACTGGATGTTTTCCCCATACTCCAGGCATTAATGGCCGTGACGACAGCGACATACCCGACAACCCAAATCCATGCTGGAACATCCGGAAATACAGACACCATATAAATACGAATAATTAATGCATTTACCATTGGTAACAAGATGTAATCAAGCAGCGCTGCCCAGCCGACAATGAATCCAAGATGCGGGCTCATCGTCTCCCTTGTATACGTATAGGCCGATCCTGCACTTGGGAATACCTGTACCATTTTTCCATAGCTAATTGCCGTAAACAACATCACAACCAATGCGGCAAGATAGGCTAGCGGTACCACACCATTTGTTTCTTCAGACACAATGCCAAAGGTGTCAAACACTATGGTTGGTGTCATATAACCTAAACCAAGCATAACGATAGCCCATAGCCCAAGTGAGCGCTTAAGAGTAGTATTCTCCAATTTTATCAACTCTCCTTTAGTCACTATATTCGTTTATCAACTCCAATTGAAAGCATTTACATTTATTTATAATCATTTATGAATTAATCGTTTTTTGTAGTAGTTCCCCCTCTCATTTTAATTTAAAGTCCAATTATTTTAAATAGTTGCAATTTTCATACCAATTTTTATTTATAACTTCTATAAAAATTTATCAGCGTCATCTCTTTCTTCTTTCATCCTATTCGCTATCGATAAAACGTAAATTTTATGTAAATATGCATAAGCTACTCAGAATTGCATAAGACAACTGGCAAAATAGAAAAGTATAAAACACCACATAAAAAAAAGCAGCGGAATTCCATTTTCAGGAATCCACTGCTTTTTTGTTTAAAAATTTCATTTTTTGAAAAGCTATAATGAAAGCTTATTTTGCAAAACGGTGGTTACCGATTGTTACGGTAACTTCACGTGAAGTAATCCACTGACTTGTAGAAGTTTTTGGATTGTAGAAAAATAATGAACCATTCCCCTGACCTCTGAATGCTAAAGCTTCATTCACGGCTTGCTTTGAAGCAGCATCGGCAGGTTGATTAATCTGACCATTTTGCACAGGTGTAAATGCATAGTGTCCGTTAGCTATTTGATAAATAACTTCCCTAATAGAATTCGGAAAATCAGGACTAGATACTCTGTTCAAGATTACAGTAGCAACGGCTACTTTCCCAGCATAAGGTTCTCCAACTGCCTCTGCACGAACGAGACGTGCCATTAAATCTTTTTCTGCAGCAGTAATAGTAGAATTAGGGATTACTAGATTTTGACCGACATAAAGAGCACTGTTCGTTGCATTGTTTGTTTTCATTAAACTATTAACTGGAACTCCGAAATTGGTTGCGATTTTCCAATACGTCTCACCAGATTTTACTTTATGCGTAGTTGTTGCCGCTTCAGTTGTTCCATTTAACGTAAAAGCTGACATCGATAGGATCATTCCCGTTGCAATCACTAGTTTTTTTAGTTTATTCATATTATTACCTCCAAATTTAGTGTGCCGTTTCTCTAGTACTAAGGCTAACAGGTGTAACATTCTTATTCATCGTCCAATAAATGGAAATGGATAATCTACTAGATTCAGACCCGCCATAAATACTTTTCTCTACCTTTTGGAATTATCATCCAATTTTTGAGTGCTTCCACATAATTCCCTGTATGGATAGAAAAGGCCCCATTATTACACAATGTTGCATGCTTGTAACATAAGAACAACCACTTTTTCTGCGGCATCGTCACCAAATTGACAACAAATTCCCTAAATTGAAACAGGATTCCTCATTAAACTTTGGTAATAATATAAGAGAAGGCAAATTGAAGGAGGTTTTTTAAGTGAAAAATCAATTAGTCAGTGTATTGAACAAGCAAATTGCCAATTGGTCTGTCTTGTATATGAAGTTACATAACTATCATTGGTATGTGAAGGGCGGGCAATTTTTTACCCTGCACGCTAAATTTGAAGAATTTTATAATGAAGCTGGATTGCATGTTGATGAATTAGCAGAACGCCTGCTCTCAATCGGCGGAAATCCTGTTGCAACCATGAAAGAATGCCTTGAAATTTCCTCGATTCACGAAGCATCTGGTAATGAATCGGCGGATGAGATGGTGCAGTCAGTGATCAATGACTTTTCGATCATAATTGGTGAATTAAAGGAAGGTATGAGTTTTGCCGGTGAACTACATGATGAAACCACTGGAGATATGCTGCTTGCGATTCATTCCGGTCTTGAAAAACATGTTTGGATGTTAACTGCATTCCTAGGTAAATCAGTATAGCAATTAAAGTCCAACACTTCATGTTGGACTCTTTTCTATAATATTTTAATTAGAATAATTATTAAAAAAGTTTGACTTTTATTTAGTAATTATATTATTATTAATATTACAAAAGTGATAATTGGAGGTTTGAAAAAGTGTCCAAACATGAAGTAATCGTTTATAGCAGTACAGGCTGTCCGTATTGTGAAAAAGTTAAATCATTCCTAAAGGATCGCGGAATTGAATTTGAAGAGCGTAATGCTTCCGTACATAAAGAATATTTTGATCAACTAAAAGAACGGAAAATATATGGAACACCTGCAACCCTTATTAACGGAAAACTAGTCCTAGGCTTCCAAGAGAAAAAACTAAACAAACTCCTCGGACTCGATGAGGAAAACACTGCAGCCATAGGAGTAATGGTGCCTGTCACCAATAACACTACTGCCGCAGTGGCAACGGTGCCTGACACCCTTGATGCGGTTTTCCAGACTGTTGATGAAAAGGTGCTTTCGGATGTGTATGATTTTGTGACGATTGGCGGCGGGCCTGCCGGTGCTTCTGCTGCTGTTTATGCTGCCCGTGGGAAATTAAAAACACTTGTCATTGATAAGGCTCCTAAAGCAGGAACGCTGGCGATTACCCATAAGATTGCAAACTATCCGGGTGTCCGTGAAGAATTAACCGGTCTTGAACTCTTAATGAGAATGCAGGCACAAGCAAAAGACTTTGGAGCCGAGTTTATTCGCTCAACAGTCCTATCCGTTGACTTTTCAGATGAAATAAAAAAAATTGAGGTAGCTGAAGGTACCATCAAAGCGAAAAGCGTCTTTATTGGTGTTGGTGCAAAAGCCCCGTCCAATAAAATAAAAGGTGAAGAGGAGTTCACAGGCCGAGGTGTAAGCTATTGTTCAACCTGTGATGCTGCCTTCTATCAGGATCAAATCGTTGCTGTTGTCGGGGATAATGATGAAGCCATTCATGAAGCAGAAACATTGGCTAAATATTGTAAAACGGTAAAACTGTTAATCCCAACTGAACAATTAAAAGGTGATGCCGACCTTTCTTCACTAGAGGAAAATCCAAACGTAGAAATCTATCGTCGTCATCGTGTTAGAGAAATCGTGGGAACGGACAGTGTCGAGAAAATTGTCATCCTTAATGATAGAAAAGAAGAACAAGAATGGAATGTTGACGGTATTTTCTTATACCTTGGCGGCATGAAACCAGGTACAGACTTCTTAAAAGGCACAGTAATAAGAGATGAAGAAGGCTATGTAATGGTCGATGATCTCTTGCGTACGAATGTAGATGGTGTTTTTGCCGGCGGAGATGCCAGAAGAACACCAATTAAACAGGCAGTCATTTCTGCTGCCGATGGTGCGATTGCTGCATTAAGTGCCGAGCAGCATGTCAATAAACGCTCAAAACTGCGCCCACAATACAGTTAATACATTGAAAGGACACCAGCCCAGTCTGTCGATCTGGGCTGGTGCCCTTTTTTAATATTGTCAGAATCTGTCGGAAACTGTACAATTTTAACTATCAACTATCCTATCAAAAGGATCAACGAGGGGGAATTACAATGAAAAGGCTCACTCTTCTAATTCTGACTGCTCTTGTCCTTTCGGCATGTACGCCAAAAGCCTACACCGAGAGTTTCGATGCTGGAAAAGCAGCACTGCAAAAAGGAGACTTCGATCAAGCAATCAATAAATTTGAAAATGCTATAGAAGAGAAAGAAACGACCGAAGCGAAAGATTATCTTCATTTTGCTAAAAGCTTACAAGAAAGCCGCACACTCTACCATGATGGAGACTTTGATGCTGCCATCTATTCGATTAAGAAGCTGTTAAAAGAAACTTCTACTGAAAAATTAGAAGGAAAAGTCACTATACAAGCTAATGAACTTTTAAAAGATATTCAACAAGCCAAAACAGTTTCGGAAAAAATGAAGGAAAAAATGATCAAAGGAAAAACCCTTTTAGAAGACAATCAGTTTGACCAAGCTGCTGCAGCTTTCAAAGAAGTAGCAGAAACTACTGATTTACCGGATGTCACAGCTATCGAAACAATGGCTAAAGATGCCTCAAAGCTTCTTGAAGAAACGACGAAAAAGAAAAATTCCGCTGAGCAGAAAAAACAAAAGCAAACAGAAGAGAATACCAAAAACAAAGAAGAAGAAAAGCAGAAACAGGAAGAAGCAAACAAACCAATCACACAAGAACAAGCGGTGGATTTAGTAAGGCAGCATCTTAACATTTCATCTGAACAAAATGTAAAAGTTGTGTATGACCACGATGCTGCTAATGGGGACTACGTAATCCATGTATACGAATTTGTTGTCGATAATCCAAGTACAGGTGAAGGTCATACTGCGACTTGGGGCTGGTACGGTGTAAACAAACAAACAAAAGCTGTTTATGATGCGATGCAATAATATAAAATGAGAATTCTTTAATTTATCACAGTTCTAAAAACAAAAGGGATATCTCCATTTTTCGAGATATCCCTTTTTTCTACTTATCTAAAAACTGCGCAACATATAGCCCAGACCCGGGTACGTAACGATATAATCTTCTTTATCTCGTGACAGCTCTTTAATCTTTCGGCGGATTCTGGCAATACCGACCCGTAAATATTCAACATCATCCTGGTACTGAGTGCCCCAAACCTCTGACAATAATGTTTTATGCGGCACAATTTTATCCAAATTAAGCGCTAATATTTCCATAACCGAATACTCGGTTTGAGTAAGCTTCAATTCCTCATCATGAACCCAGCAGCGTTTACTGCCAAGATCAATTGTAACCTCGCCTGTGCGAATAACGGGACTATTCGCTAAATGTGTATCAATCAGATTAGCCTGGCTCCTTCTTAAGACAGCATTTACTCTGGCAAACAGCTCATCTAAGGAAAAAGGCTTCGTTAAATAATCATCTGCCCCGACATTTAACCCCTGAACTTTATCCTTTGGATTGCTGCGAGCCGTAAGCATGATGACGGGGACATTAGAAAATTTCCGTAGCTTCTCTAAGACTTGAAACCCGTCCTGCCCCGGCATCATAATATCAAGCAAAATTAGGTCTGGTGAAAACAGGTCAAATTTATCAAATAATTCTTCACCTGATCCTACTTTAGTCACTTCATAGCCAATCGATTTTAAGTTTGCTGAAACAAATCGTAAAATCTTTGGTTCATCATCAACGACACAAATCTTTTGTTTTTTCATATTACTCCCTTCCCTTCTTTACAGGAAAATAGAGGGTAAAGGTACTGCTTTTTCCCGGATCACTTTCCACTTCTATTCTTCCTTCATGCGCTTCCATAATCCCAATGCATATTGCCAGACCTAAACCGGTGCCACCTCTTCTTCTTGTTGCCGTGACATCAACCTGGTAAAAGCGATTAAATATTTTATTAATGTGATCCTTAGAAATGCCAATACCGTTATCAGAGACAGAAATACTAACGAATTCCTGTGCCTTATCCAAGGTAACATCAATTTCCTTCGTTTCCGCATCATTATAGCGCAAGGCATTCGTAAATAAATTGACCAAAACCTGCTGGACGCGCATTTTATCAGCATAAAAAAGAAAGTCTTTCTTTAGATAACTATGAAAGCGGAAAACAGCATCTTTTCGAAGTGCTAATGGAATTTGCTCCATTGATTTTTCAATGACATGATCAGCAGAAACCATTTCCCGTTCAACATGCATCGAACCGGATTCAATTTTTGAAATATCCATCCAGTCATTAACTAGATGCTGAATTCTTTCAATATCTTCATGAACCCCTTCCAAAAGCTCCAGCTGAAATTCAGGTTCCCACTCCACCTCAGGCCGCAGCAAGGTTTCAACACTGCCCTTAATATTGGTAATCGGTGTCTTAAACTCATGAGAAGTAAGAGAAATTAAATTATTCTTTAAAGTATCGATTTCTTCTTCCTTCGTAATATCTCGTAGCATTAAGCCTTCCCCGATGATGTCTTCATCAAGCATAACGGAAAATTTATGGAGGATATAGTATTTTGGCTTCTTGAACCTCTGCTTATATTCTAATTTTAAATCACCGTTTTTATCTGAAAAGAAAGCTGACAGTTCGTCCTTATCGACATCAAATAACTTAATAAATCGCCTGAACACATCATCTAGGTTAAATAACTCAAAGTTTTCAAGCTCCTGATCCGAAGCATCCGTCATATCCGGGATTCGGTCCCTAGCCGTAACAACATTGAGGAAAAATTCATTCACATACTCAACCTCTTTTTGATTGTTTACGAGCATCAGGCCTTCTGACATACTTTCTAAAACAGCCTCGAGGATGGCATGCTTATTACGGATTTGTTCAAATAAAAACTTATTTTGCAGCATGACGGCTAAAGAGCCGGCAAATGTATTTAGGAACTCCTGATCGCTAGCCGTAATGGATTGTTCGCCCTGGAGATCTACAATTAAAAAACCTTTATGATTCTTTTCAATTTGAATCGGCTCAATATGCTGTTGAACGCCAACCATATGCTTATTTAGATAGTCCAATAAATTTTGTTTTGTATAAATCATTTCGTTTGTAACAGCTAAGTCTTGGAAGTAGACATGGATTGAATAGCCAATAAACGGTTTAATTTTCCTTAAGCAATGCTGAATAAAATGAGCAAAATCCTTATCGGAAGAAACAGAGGTGATTAATTTATTTACTGCTTTTAGCTCGAGGTTTTTATTTTCCAAAACCGCAGTCCTTTCCTGTACTCTTCCTTCTAGCTCCATATTTAGTTCAATTAAACCCTTTCGATTCTTTTCCACCTCATCAATCATCCGATTAAAGTGAAAGTATAGTTCCTCCAATTCCTGCGGGCCTTGTTTCCTCTTCGTGATTGTCCGCTTTTCTTTAAAATCCTTCGTATAATCCTTGATATAATTTAGCAAATAGAGAATGGTCTTCTCCAATCGGTTCGTCAAGAAAAGACTGACGATCACCATTACAATTGCAGTCAACAGTAAAAAAACAGCAATTAGAATAATGGCACTTTTATACCTATTTGTAATAACCTCTGTAGGTTTACTAACCCAAACGGTCCAGTCAAGAACATTTACCTTTTCGATGGTACTAAATACATTTCTATGAGGATCTTCTAGCGTAAAATAACCGCTTCCTTTTCCTCTTTGCTGTTTTTTAAAATACTGGACAACTTCTGAATTAGAAAGGTTCACCAGTTCTCTTTTCGTATCCACAAATGGACTGACAACCACATTATTTTCTTGATCGACTACGACCGCATAACCTTCTTTACCAAAGCTGCGATCTCTAAGATGTTCACCCAACGTATTCAAATCTAAGGCACCAAGAACATAGCCTATCATATCACCTTTATTGTTAAGAATCGGGGAAACAATTGCGACCAGCAATGTATCTGTTCCGCCCCTGCCGTGAAATACAGGGGAAATAACTGTGGTCCGGGTGTTTACTAGTTCCTTATAATAGGAGCGATCACTAAAATTTAGATTGTCTCTTCTTTCTCCATCAGTATAAACTTCAGGGTAGAAAACAAGTGATTGCCCCATATTATTCCCTACGTACAAATTGACGAAGCCGGGGAAATTTGTTTTTATATCTTTTAACTGCTTCTGAATACTAGCAGTATCTTCCTTTTCAAACGGCTCCTTTACATTGAGCGCTTCTGTTTGAATCATCTTTTTATGCTCTAGCACATAATTACCGATATAATCCGAAAGATATTTCGTAGTCTGCGCCTGACTGCTTTGATTTTCTTTGATTAAAGAAGATATTTGGTAAATTTGAAAGCAGCCAAGAAAAGCAATAGAAAAGAAAGCAATGGTCAAAAAGGAATAAATGAGTTCTTTTTTAAAGGAACGAGCCTTTTTCATTTCAAAACCTCCTTCCCGTAAAAAATCCTAATATTATATAAATATATTAAACTAAAAAATAGGAAAAAGGTATCCAATCTAGCTTATAGTCAAATAAAGCCGGAACGGATACCAATGGAAATTACACTATCTATATTATTTTGTAATTTGTGTTCCAGCCTGGCCCTCTAAAGCAAGATCGGCTTGATCTAGTGAGCAGATGATGGCCCTGCCTCCTTGTTCAGCAAATTTAATTGCCGCCTCCATTTTAGGTCCCATGCTCCCTGCAGAAAATTGCCCTTCGTTCACATATTGCCATGCTTCATCTAGAGACACATTTGTTAAGGCCTTTTGATCCGGCTTCCCGTAATTCACATACACATTTTGCACATCTGTTAAAACCATGAAGACATCAGCCTTTACTTCTTCAGCTAATTTGAAGGCACTCCGGTCCTTATCAATAACCGCTTCGATCCCGGTAATCGTACCGTCAGTATTTTTCACGACAGGTATCCCGCCGCCGCCAGCAGCAATCACAATCCCCTGTTCATCTGTCAATTTCTTCACGATATCGGATCCAAGGATAGATTTAGGCATTGGTGAAGCAACGACACGTCTCCAGCCGCGTCCTGCGTCCTCCTTCACAACCCAATTGTTTTCTTCTGCTAGCTTCTTAGCCTCGTCCTCTGAGAAAAATACACCAATTGGCTTTGTAGGATCCTCGAAGGCCGGATCATCCATGGCTACTTCTGTCTGTGTCAACAAGCTGACAACAGGATGGTCCAATTCTAGCTTTAATAGTTCATTTTTCAAGGTTTGATCCATCATATATCCGATGAATCCCTGTGATTCAGCACTGCATACATCTAATGGGAGTGGAGGAACAACTTCCTTTGCCTCCTCATTTTGCCTAAGAATATTGCCTACCTGCGGACCATTTCCATGCGTAACAATAACACTATGGCCATTTTTTACGATACGAGCAATGACTTCACTGCTTTTCCTTACATTTTCTAATTGGTTTTCATAGGTTGCTTCCTGTTTTGGTTGTAAAATTGCGTTTCCGCCTAAGGCGATAACCACTTTTTCTGACATAATTTTCTTCCCCCGATTCGTCATTGATAGTAAGCCGATTAACATTCCAAATGCAGTATCTACACCGGAACTATGTCCCATCGTCAGTAAATCTAATAGGTGTTTTTCTAATGCTTGAGGTTGATTGGCGATTATAGCATTTAAAATAGATACAATTGATAAGCTAAATTCACCGTTTAAGGCATGGAATAAATATTCTTTTCCAATATCAGTTGTAATCATTTCGCGTTCAAGAATATTTTGTAATGTCTGTAAAAATACCGGGTTAAATGCTTGGGAAATTTGCTGTATCGCTAATAACCCAACGAGATGGTCATCTCCAGATGGAGTCAGACCTTTGCCCCTTCCTAAAAAATAGCGGATAACCTTTTCTACTTCATTCGGATCTTCTGCATAAAGGGCAGCCATTAACCGATAAACCTGCTGGGCGGTAATCGTGTCCGGTTGGCGCTTTTCTAAATAATCAATTACAAATTGCCCAATATCCAAATCTAAACCCGTCGCTTCTCCATTACTAAGCAGCACTTGGATAAAATCTTTTACACTTTGAGCAGTTAGTTTTTGGGTTGATATTGGTAAAATTATATTGCGAAACGGTCTGCCATTTTTTAGACTGATGGCCACCCGCTCATTTTCAAATATTAATTGTTTCGATGCTTCATCCCATTCGACTTTTGAAGCAGTATGGATTGAAGCGATCAGTTCTTTCAGTTCATTCTTTTGCAGATGAATCCCAAAGGGAAGCCGGCCATTTTTCATCGCACCTATGAAAAATAATCGTTCGCCCATCCCGATGTTTACACCATTTTCAAAGACGCTGTGTACGATTCCGGTCTTATTTTTTATCAGGAAAAGAGGAATATTTTGCTGATATTCCTCTACAAAAAATATTTTGTTATCCATTATATTGAAATTAAATTAAACCTAATTTTTCCGCATATGCTTCAAGCGCTTTTTCAAAGCATTCTTTTGGTGCACGAACAGTACCTGCTCCAACTTGTCCGACACCCGCTTGTTTGTGGGCAATACCAGTGTTAATCACAGGCTCAATCCCTGTTTCAACAACTTTACGTGCATCAATGCCAAGGCAGGCTCCTTGAAAGTCCCAAGTTGGAATCGTGAAATTGCTGTTTTGGTCAATACAGATTTCCATCATTTCGTTGCTCGTTGAAAGAGCATCCTGGAAGCCGCCGGCGCCAACAAAACGGGTAACACCAGGTGCAGCAATCATTGCCATGCCGCCGACACCAAAGGTTTCAGTTATCGCACTGTCACCAATATCTGGATTGGCATCATCTTGAGAATAACCGGTAAAGAACAAACCTTTCGGAGTATTAACCGGTGCTGTAAACCATTGATCCCCCATGCCGCTGATGCGAATACCAAAGTCCCTACCATTACGGCACATCGCTGTTACCACTGTACCTTCCTCGATTTTTCTCGCACCATCAAGCACGGCTTTACTTGTAGCCATGGCAATATTCAGGAAAAATTGGTCTGTATCAGCAAGGAATTTAATGACATCTTTAAGATCGTCAGCATTCATATCTAATTGAACAATGTACGGGCTGATTTCTTTTAAGAATATTAACGATGCGGCGATATTACGTTGGTGGAATTCATCCCCCATTGTAATGGCTTTCGCAATCATAACATTTAAATTCAAGCCATCTTCTGTTAATTTAAGGGCACGAGAAATCGTTGGTCCTAAGACATCTTGCATCCATGAAAGGCGATTTACGACTTCTTCAGAGTAAGCACCAAAGCGAAGTACTTTTCCTATTCCCTCATTCATGATGCAGTAGGCTTCGTTTCCTTCACTGCGGTTTTCAACAACAAATACAGGCATATTGGCAGAAGTGATCCCACCCATTGGACCGACAGCATTGACATGGTGACAAGGGATAAAGGTTACTTCCCCATTTGCAAGCATTTCTTCCGCTTCTTCAGCTGTTTCTGCCCAGCCTTCAAAAAGACTTGCACCGATACATGAGCCTTGCATTGGTCCTGTCATGTCCTCCCATTTAATAGGCGGACCAGCATGAAGTAATACTTTACCTTCTGTTAGTTCTTTAATTTTCTCTTTTGCTGGAACAACATCGACAAGGAACGGTGCTGAACCGGAAATCTTTTCGATAACCGCTTTATTTGCTTCATCAATAGTGTTGTATAGCATGAAAATCCCCCTCAAGTTTTAGTAGAATTCTAATTTTGATTGGCACAGAGGGATATCCCTCCAGTGCCCTATTTCTGCTTACTTCAGTAAGCTTAGGATTTTTCTCATCTTTTCATTTCCGCCGGCAATTGGTCTCCAGTCATATTGGACAACGGAGGCACCATTCGCGACAAGTGCATCGGTAAAGCTCTTTAGCCCGACATTTATAATGCTAGGTTTTGAGTTTACGAACGCAGTGATTTGTTCAGAAACGGTTAAATCAAACTCCTTTGCAGGAGTATCAGTGACTTCATGCACTTTTTTCTCATCGGTAACATGAAGTCCGACAATATTTAAAGCTGTTCGTACTGCTTCATTATTATTATCTTTTACGATAATGCCTGCCTCTTGAAGACGATTAATATGACCTTGATAGTCTTGTGGATCATTTAACGTTCCGCAAACAGATGCGACAACGTATAAGTTTCGGTCATTTTCTTTTGCGTGTGCGACTGCTTTTTCAATTGATGGCAGTAAAGCACTTGCCATGTCATCATGAGACCCATAACCAAGGACAAAATCAAGGAGGATAACCGCTGTTTTTTCATCCTCGGCTGCCTTTTCAATGAATTTGGCTCGTGTTTCAGGGTCAATCATTGGGTGCGGTTTCCCTTGGGTATATTTATCATCACCAAGATCGACCACTTCCTGACCGTCACGTTTTAACACATATCCATCTTCATTGGTGATTTGTGTACCAAATCCAAGTGCGTCTGAAATTAACACAGCTGCTTCAGATGCCATTGTTCCACCCGAGAATAGACCTTTAATTGCTGTTTGCTCTGGTTTTAACGATACATATGGTGTCGTGTAATCCCCAGCATTGTAATCTTCTTTTATTTCATTGCCTCTTAATAGATCAACAGCAATTTTTGCTGTCTCTGCTAATGTATAAGCTTGATAGATATTTCCTTCATGTTTCGTTGGCTTTTCACCGAGAAAAATAGTCACAACCGGCTTCGATAGGCTGTGCAGTAGTTCGACAACCTGATTCCGCACCGCTTTTGCCGGCGGCTTCGAAATAACGACAATCACGTCTGTTTGTTGATGGTTTTCTAAAGCTTTAATTCCGTCCATCATCGTAATCGCGCCAATTGGTTCTTTCAGATCACGGCCGCCTGTTCCGATTGCATGACTAACCCCTTCACCTAGACGGTCAATAATCGTTGTTACTTCTTGAATCCCAGTTCCGGAAGCACCGACTATCCCAATACGTCCTTTGTTAACAACATTGGCGAAAGCTATTGGAGCGCCATCTAAAATACCAGTTCCACAGTCAGGACCCATAACAAGGAGCCCTTTCTCGTGTGCTTTTTGTTTAAGCTGCACTTCGTCGGCTACTGGAACGTTATCACTGAAAAGAAATACGTGAAGTCCTATATCCAAAGCCTTGTTGGCTTCTTCTGCGGCATATTGTCCTGGGACAGAAATTAATGCCATATTTGCATCTGGCAATGTTTTCTTCGCTCTGTCCCAAGTGCGGACAGTTTCAAATGCCTGACTTTTGCCGCTAATTGATTGATCTTTTAAATATTGCTCAATCTTTTCTAGCACTTCATCAACTTTACCGGCATCGTCTGTATCAATTACAATCGCCATATCATTTGATTCAGCAGAAGCTAAATCTTCTGTATAAAGGCCTGCATCCTTAAAAATATCTTTGTTTGCCGGTGTTGCCATCATGATTTGAACTTTGTTAATTCCTTCCGTAATCGCCACGGCATTCGTTAATAACATTAAGTTAATCGAATCCTGATACGAATTCTTATTAATAATTGTATGAAGCATGAATGATCACCTCGGTAGTATTTTTGTTGACAACTCTATTATTCTGAAAATCAAAAGGATTCGTTTCAAAACTTAAACGAATCCCTTATTAAATTTTTCAAAAACTCTCCTAGGCTGCTTTACTGCCTTCCACGTTTGGTCTGTTATCTTCTTTAATAAACATAACTGCAATTGTACCAACTAATAGAAGAGCGCCGGCGAAATAGAAACCAGTGTTTAAGCTGCCAGTGACATCTGTAAGGTATCCTGTAATGTATGGTGCCAAAATGGATCCGCACATACCAATAAAGTTATAGACACCAAATGATGTACTGTAAGCATGTTTCGGGGCGTTGTCAGCGATAACGGCAACCAATACTGGATTTGTACTGATTTTTCCAAATATCCCATAACCAATCAGGGCTACATATAAAACGGTCATACTATCGAAGAAAACGATTGAAACAAGCGCAATAATCGATAATGGAAGCATAACTAAGAGAACAGGCTTACGTTTACCCATTTTGTCAGCAATCCAGCTGAATAAAATCGAACCAGGAATGGCAGCCCATGGAACAAGTGAGGAAACAAATGCAACGCTTCCGCCAGTTATTCCACGTTCATGTTCTAGATAGTATGGAATCCAGGTGATAACAACAAAGAATGCATAAATGGCAGCAAAGATCGTAATATAAGCCGCAATCAAGTTTCGATTTTTGAATAATTCGCTAAGTTTTAGCTTTTGACCATTATTTTCAGCAGCCTTTTCAGCTTTTGTTTTTGGCTTATCCTTAACGACCCACCACATTGCCAATCCAATTAGAACGACCGGAATGGCAATGATGAAAAATGGTGCTCTCCAGCTCATGCCAAATTCATGAACGGTATAGCTGGAAATATAGTATCCAAGTGAAGTACCAAATGCCATACCACTATTAATTATTGCACTCCCTAATGTAATCCGGTGCTTCGGGATTGCTTCAGATGATAAACCATATGATGGTCCATAAAAGAACCCTTGGAAGATACCAACTAGCAACCAGCTGAACATAAAGAAAGTGAATGTCGGCATTATTCCAGTAATAGCGGCAAAAGCACCAAATAAGATAACACCGGGAACGAGAACACGTTTTTTACCGATTTTGTCTCCCATAATGCCAGATGGGATGTTAAGTCCTGCATATCCTAAAAAAAAGATACTCATGATCATGCCCAGAGTAGCATTGCTTAGTCCGAATTCGTTTTGAATATCCCCCATAATTGGATTCATAATCGTCCGAGTTGCGTAGAGCGCAACCCATCCTAAGAAGAACACCGTGACGATTTTGATCCAATACGGTATTTTTTCTTTTGGGGCCATACTTTGTGGCTCCATCACTTTTTCCAATGGTTTTGCCATCTTTTTTTCCTCCTAAAATTAGTTTTTGTGAATGCTGACAGCAAATGTAGTAAATGAATTATTTCAACCTCATTATGACTATAAGGGAAAGAGCATTAAGGAAGAATAAATTTGAAAAGGTTTACATTACAAAAACATTAAATCTCCGAAAATATTATTATATTTGTACTATAATTTAGGACAGAAATTGGATCAGTGTATGAATAACTATTGATGGAGGGTTAAAAGGATGGATATGTCAGGGAGAACTACATTCGTATATAAGGAAGTAAACGGCTGTGAGATAAAAGGAGATTTTTACGCTGCCGAAGAGAGACTGGCACCACTGGTGGTTTATTTTCATGGCGGCGGTCTCATCTGGGGAACACGGGGGGACATGAAAAGGGAACAGATTGCTCTATTTCACCAGGCGGGCTTTAATGTGTGTTCCATTGATTATCGACTTGCACCAGAGTCTAAGCTACCGTCGATTATTGAAGATGTTCAAGATGTCTTAATTTGGCTTAAGGAACAGGGCGCTGATCGATTTCACTTCGCCCCTGAGAGAATCGCTGTTACCGGCAGTTCGGCAGGCGGTTATCTTGCTCTCTTAACAGGTACATTCCAAGTCAGACCGAAAGCGATTGTTTCTTTTTACGGCTATGGTGATATTCTAGGTGACTGGTACCAGATGCCGAGCCCATATTTTTCGAAAATGACAGCTGTTCCAGAGGCGCTTGCTCACCAGCTCATCCAACAGAAAACCATTTCAGAGGCACCCATTGAGAGACGATTTGCCATTTATTTATATTGCAGGCAAAAAGGAAAATGGATTGATTATGTGACTAATGCAGATTCGGCGAAATCGCTGACAGAGTATTGCCCTGTGGAAAGCATCGATGCACATTACCCGACTACGATGCTTCTACACGGAGACATGGATGAAGATGTTCCTTTTGAGCAATCCCTCCAAATGAGCCAGGCACTAACCAAAGCAGGTATCTACAATAAACTGATCACCATTCCAAATGGGATACATAGCTTTGACAATGATATGGATGCCCCAGTAGTAATCAATGCGTTTAATCAAGTAATAAAATTTTTGAAAGAAACGTTATAAAGGATATTATAACAGAGCACTTTAGGTGTTCTGTTTTTATTTCACCTTAAAAATCTGGCGGAATGTGATGCATCTATAACACTTAAACCCTATTTTTTCCAACATATGCACTTGTCCATTTCAAATCTAATGAAACATACATACATTGTAATTATTAAACATAGGAGGTGATAAAAATGTCTGATCACCACGGCCATCACAACAACTTTGCGTTAATCGTTGTGTTGTTCATTTTATTGATCATTGTTGGAGCATCATTTATGATGTACTAATCGTAATATCACCAGCTCCAAAGCAAAGAAAGAGCGGAAAACCATTGGTTTCGCCGGTCTTTTTTATGCTTTTTAATGATGGTCTAGCTGAAATTGGTGAAGCTTCCTTTTAAATTAGGGTGGCTTGGTCATCATTCCTTAACTTTTTACTAAGCCTTTTGCACAATGGTATCAATCAGCACAATATCACCATGCGAATTCATTGCTTCTGTTAGCATGGCTTCAAACTCTTCCACATTCGTTGCTTTCATCCCTCTTACACCAAAGCTTTCTGCTAACTGGTTAAAATCCGGATTGGTAAACGTGACGCCGAAACTATCGCCAAACGTTTTCTTCATTGTATCCACCTCAAGCTTCAGCATCGAATTGTTTAAAAGGATGATGATAAAAGAAAGGCCCAGTCTTTTGGCTGTCTCTAGCTCGGCAAAATTCATTAATGCCCCGCCGTCTCCGGTAATACAGACCACAGTTTTATTAGGGGCAGCTAATTTTGCCCCGATAGCGCCCGGAATTGCAATGCCCATCGAGGCAAAGCCATTAGAAATAATCAGTTGTTTCGCGTGCATCGGTTGATAGGTTCTTGCAATCGCAACTTTATGTGAGCCTACATCTGAAATAACAATTGTGTTCTCAGTCTGAACTTTTTCAAGTACATGCAAGATGGTTTCAATCGTTAGGGTGGAATTGGTCCTTACTTTTTCAACAATGGAATAGGATTCCTCTATTCGATTCTTTAACTTCCCTGAAGGCTGCCAGGGTTTTGGGTTTAGATTATTGAGTAGAAGAAGTGGCACCGTTTCTTTAAGGTTTCCTACTAACTCCGCCTGAACAAGATAATATTCATCAACATCAGCTGCTGTTGCAGCCATATGGATAACCGGAACCTTTTTCTTATTCCATTCCGACGGAAGCTTTTCGATCATGTCAAAACCAATCACGATGAGTAAATCGGCTTCTTCAAATCCCCGAAGGACATAATCCTTTTCCATAAACCCAAAGGTGTAAAAATTTTGCGGGTGATCTTTAGGTAAAATTCCTTTTGCCATAAAGCTTGTTGCAGATGGAGAGCCCAGCTGCGCCATAAAGGATTGAACTTCCATGATAGCATCTTGGCGAATGACTCCATTTCCGACAATAATAAAGGGACGTTGGCTTTTGTTTATCACCTGAGCGGCCTGCACCAGTGTTTCAGCTGCAGGCACACTTTTTGGCAGTCCAGAAACAGCTAATGGCTCGGTGGTCACATTTTCGGCAGAGATAGTTTCAGGTAATTCGATTACAACAGCCCCCGGTTTTTCTTCACATGCGATCCTAAAGGATTTTCTGATGATTTCAGGAATCGTGTTCGCGGATTTTATTTGTATCGCCCATTTTGTTACTGGTTCGTATACCTTTTGGATATCAATATACTGATGAGAATTTTTATGTTGATCTTCCAGCGCTTTTTGACCAGTCAATGCGATGACAGGAGAATGATCCAAATTGGCACTTGCTATTCCCGTTACTAGATTTGTTGCCCCAGGGCCAAGCGTTGCCAAACAAACTCCTGGTTTTCCGGAGATTCGCCCATAAACATCTGCCATGAAGGCCGCCCCCTGCTCATGACGAACAGGTATGTAAGTAATTTTTTCTGAAGCCGATAACGAATCACCTAAATCAATCACTTCCTTGCCAATAATCCCAAAAACATATTCCACACTTTCATTTTCTAAACAACTCACGACCACATCTGATGCCTTCATTTCTGCCTCCATATAAATAGTTTTACTACCCCTATTCTTTGCCAAATTTTCATATTCATGAAAGGCAGCCTGTAACATAAATAAAAATATCTTCAATATAATTAGATAGGCGGCATAAAGGAGGGCGTCATATGGTACAGCAAGGATTTGACGGAATCGATGCCAATAATCAAATGTTAATTGCCCCAGAAACGTTTGCAGCACCACCTGAATCATTAACAGAGCAAATGTTTATTGAACGTTCGTTAACAGAGAATAAATTTTGGCTGCGAATTATGAAGGAGCATTCCTATTTTTTAGGAGAAGGCTTTAATCACAAGGATAAGCATCTTATTCAGCAAACTGACCGTTTTTATCATTATTTTGAAGAACAGGAAAAAAGGGCTTATCAAACACCTAATAATGTCACGGCCGTCCGCAAGTTAAATGAGGATTCGATTCAGCTCGTGTTAGGGTTGAGGAATTTCAAACGAAATCTCCTTATCTTAATTATCAATTGTAAGGTCATGGGCTTTAACTTCCCGCTTCTTGTCGACCATATTGCCCGTGAAGCGGAATATTTTATGAGAACGTTGAAAAAATTTAATGAGGGGATTCTCGATCCGATTCAAGACGCGATTATCAAAGAAAATGTTTTTTGGTTGAAGATCATGATGGAGCATTCCCGGTTTATTGCTTCCCTGCTTGATCAATCGGAACGTAATTTAGTTAGAACCGCACTAAAATTTGGTGACGATTTTGAAGTGCTTCTTAACCAGGCGAGAGACGTAGAATCGATGTTATATAGGAAAAGCCCAACCTATCCAATCATCGGTAAGCTGAATAAAGACAGTGAAAATGCCGCTCAAGAAATTCGGGCATTCAAGCAGGCAGGGCTGGATTTCATTAAAAACTGTCAAATCAGAAACGTGATAGACCCGTTGTTAGCTGACCATGTTGTGAGAGAGGCCGATCATTTCCTATACATGGTTCGTGTTTTGGAAGAAAGGTTAAAAGTTAAGCAGCAGGAACAACAAAGACTATAAAGGCAGAAAAGAAGAGACTATCCGCGAATAGTCTCTTCTTCTTTCTGGCTGCGGGCTAATACAACCATACCTATCGTAATAATGATAAATGCAATCAACGCCAGCATTGGAATTGTAATAAACCCAAGCCAATTGATGTAATCCTTCGAACAGGGTACCCCGCTTGTACACATTTCAAATTGCTGCAGGTAGGTGATTTTTTGTAATAATGTATGATACCCAGATATCAGGATCCCGATTATTGACAACGGCAGAACATATTTATAAATTCCCCTATCATTCCGGTAGGCTGCAACTCCTAATATAATCGCTAGTGGATACATGAAAATCCGCTGATACCAACAAAGCGTGCATGGAATGAAATGCATGACTTCACTAAAGTATAAGCTGCCAAGTGTAGCGATGATAGCAGCTGTCCAGGCGAGAAGTAAGGACTTATTCATGCTATTCACCCTTTGCTGCTTTATCTACCATATCTTTTAAATGATCAATCGTTTGTCCATCGAAAGGTTGACCATTTACATAGATAGCTGGTGTTCCAGTGGCACCTAGTTTTTCGGCAAGGTCCATATCCTTTTGAAAAGATTCCTTTGATTTATCGTCATTAAAGTGTTTAACAACCTTGTTTACATCAGCATCGCTAGCAACTTCTTTTAATGTGTCAGATAAGAATTTTTCGGTAAAAAGATCGATTTTTTCATATTTTGTATCTTCAGGTTGTTTTTTATAGATTAAATCATGAAATTTCCAAAACGTATCATTTCCAAGCACTTGATATACAGATTCCGCAAATTTAGCTGTTCGTGTCGAGTCAACATTAATAAACGCATAATTCATAAAATAAAGTTTAGCCTTCCCAGTGTCTACTAGCTCTTTTTCGATAATGGGGATGACATTTTCATTGAAGTTTTTACAATTAGGGCATTTATAATCACCAAACTCAATAATAGACACTGGAGCATCATTTTTACCTAAGTAAGGTTCGTTACTATAGTCAATTTCATTTCCTTTTGATTTCTCTTGGTCCTTTGAATGATTGCCAAAGAAAATGAGTGCCAAAATGCCAATAGCAACCAAACCAATGATCCAGAAAATGAACTTGGAAGATGATTTCGATTGTGTGTTATTATTCTTTTTATTATTTGCCATAAACAAACTCCTTTTTAGTTCTAGATAGTATAAATATCACTTATCAAGCACAATAATGCAAATAAAAGGCTTCTGTCACAATGTTTAAATTTCATATGATTAGCTTTTAAATTTTTATAAGATATTATTATAATGGATACTATTTTTAAGGAGGATAGAAACATGAAAAACACGAATAAGTACATTGGTTATATTGGAACGTATACTAAAGGAGAAAGTAAAGGGGTCTATTCTTTTACACTTGATACAAACGCAGCGAAAATAATAGATGTGAAGCTGGCGGCCGAATTAGATAATCCTACATATGTAAATATCAGTAAGGATAATCAATTCCTTTATGCAGTTAAAAAAGAAGGAGAAACAGGGGGAGTAGCTGCTTTCTCCATTCATGAGTCTGGAGAGTTGTCACCAATAAATTCCCAACTAACAGCTGGTTCATCACCTTGTCACGTAAGTTTAGATAGTAAATCGAGGGTGTTATTCAGTGCAAATTATCATAAAGGCGAAGTAGTATCTTATTTACTTAATGCTGAAACTGGCTCAATTTCACCTGCTGTTTCAGTGATTGAACATGAGGGAACAGGTCCTGATCCACGCCAGGAAAAACCACATACCCATTATGCCGGCCTTACACCTGATGAGAACTATCTTGCCGTCGTTGAATTGGGGATCGATGCCCTTATTACCTATTCCGTTGGGAGTGACGGGACCCTTACAAAGGCAAATCTATTACCTTTAAAAGGCGGTAGCGGACCAAGGCATTTAGTTTTTCATCCAAATGGTACATTCGCCTATATTATGACCGAATTTAGTTCAGAAGTAATTGTCCTTACCTATTATCCGGAAGATGGCCATTTCACCGAGAAGCAATATATTTCCACTTTGCCTGATGATTTTTCGGAAAATAATCAAGGAAGTGCGATTCATATTTCTTCGGATGGAAGATTCGTCTATGCGGGAAACCGCGGTCATAATAGTATCGCTGTATTTCGTGTGGATGCATTTTCGGGGGAACTTAGCTTTGTAGAGCATGTATTCACCGGAGGCGATTGGCCGCGGGATTTTGCATTAGATCCAAGTGAGAACTTTATTGTTGCATCAAATCAGGAGTCCAGTAACCTCGTTTTATTTTCGCGGGATGGTGCATCAGGAAGGTTAACTCTTATTGAGTCGGATATTACGGTACCATATCCGGTTTGTGTGAAGTTTTTGCATGATTAGTAATATGCTAAAAAAGCTGATTGCGTTCGATTCAATCAGCTTTTTTCGGCATGTTGGAGTTCGTTACCTTCTTTTATTCGACAACCTAAATTGACAAACTTCATATCATTGGTCTTTTATAATCGAAATAGAATTACTAGTAGGACGAGGAGATAGAATATGGAGCATCGCCAATTACAAAGTTGTAGAATGAATAAAAAAAGGAAGCCTCAGAAACATAAGCTATTTGTAAACATGGTCATTGTCATCTTATGGGGATTATTTTTATCGCTAAATACGTGGACAGAAAGCATTGAAAAACTAATGTATTTACATACATTCGGGTTTAAATGGATATCAAATCCGGATTTTTTGTCATTCTTTTATTTCAATGATATTACATTAATCCATCCTGAATTTATCAAGGTGAAGTTGGGCCATTTTATCGGTTTTGCGATCATGGATGTTCTCATCTTCAATTTATTAAGAAGTCATAAATATTCTATTGGAATATCAATTATTTTTGCGTTTCTAACAGAATTACTCCAATTGTTTTTTGGCAGGGATGGACGGTTTTATGACCTAATTATTGATTCATTGGGGGTTTTATCGGTATTCTTTATTTTAAAAAGGCTTAAGATTTAAGGGGTTTTAGGGTCCAGCAATTGCCATAAAATCAAATGATGGCTACATCATTGGCATTTCTTGCATACTTAATAATGAAACAGAAGACACCACCGGCTCCTTCTGTTTTTTTACTGCGTAAAAATAACGAATTCGTGACAATACTAAGGAAGAAAGTTTATAACTTAAGGACGTGACCTCATTGAATTTTTTCCATGGCCAAGAAACACTTTCAGTAATAGAGTGGATTTTACGATCTGTAGTCACTTTTATCTTTTTGCTCTTTGCGGTCAAAGTAATGGGTTCCCGTGCCATTTCTCAATTAAGATTACTTGATTTTGTGATGGCTTTAATGTTAGGAAACATTATTGCCCACCCACTGTCAGACCATAGAATCGGATTAAAGGGTTCAGTGATCTCTACGGTTGTACTCATTATTCTATATTTGATTGGTATATTCTTAAATTTAAAGTGGACTTGGCTAAGGAACACAATTGAAACAATGCCTATTCCACTTATTAAGGAAGGGGAAATCATTTATAAAGGGCTAAAAAAGGCAAGAATCTCGATTGATTTATTATTAGCGGAGTTAAGAAAAGAAAAAATCGCGGATATAAAAAAAGTTGCATTGGCTATGTGGGAGTCTGATGGGAAGATTTCAATATTTTTGGATCCCCAGTATGAAGCAATCACACCTTCTACGTATCAATTACAAACAGAACCTTTTGAATTGCCGAAAACCATTATAAAGGAGGGCAAGATAGATTTTCATACGTTGAAACAAATCAACAAAGATGAAGAGTGGCTCGTTGATGCACTTAGGAGCCACCATCAAACTGAGGTGAATAGTGTTTTACTTGCTACGATTGATTGTAAAAATGAATTGAAAGTGTTTTTGTATAAATAAATTCACTATTACTCAATAATGTCAGGAATTTCTGAAGAATCCGTTAGAACCATATACTAAGCTAATCGAGGTAAAAACGGAATCTCCCATCTTTTATCTTTTTTCATGGCAAAAAATTAGGTTAAATCTTTGCATTTAATAGAACTCTTATCATATGTTCATAATTGGGGTAGTCCGATTCACAAAACTTGTTTATTGTCCCTTCAACATCATAATTCACTCTGACAATTGTGGTTTGAAAGGTCTCGTCCTTTATTTCAACTAAAGCATATGACGATTTACCTAGTCCATCAAATGGTAGGCCAATGCTTCCTATATTAATAATACATTTTCCATCTAAATATCTGATAAATGGTTTGTGAATATGAGCGTAAATATATATGTCAGATTCCCTCACCATCAATTTCTCTTTCAATACTTCATCATTTTCGGATGGTTGAACCACTTCAAACAAACTTTTTGGAGTAGCATGGAATGCATGAATTTTTACTTTTTCAAATTCCAATATTAATTCCGTTGGGAGATTACTTAGATAGTTAATATCATTTTTATCTAGTTGTGAAAAGGTCCACTCCCGCTCGATACTCATCATTTCAATAGCACTTTCCGGTACCTCGCCAACATTTATGCCTCGGACCACCCATTCATCGGCATTTCCTTTAATTACTTCAGTATTTAAAGACCTCACTAACTCAAGCGATCGTTTTGGTTCAGGTCCCCGAAAGCACAAGTCCCCTAGGACAAAAATTTTATCCACTTCTTTAACTTTCAAATCTTTTAGCACTGCATCAAGGGCATTTGCATTGCCGTGGATATCAGAAATAAACGCTATTCTCATCATTTCACCTCAGATAAATTAATTTTCCAAGTCTATTTTTTGTTTAATAGTTGATTTTTTAAATTGATATCATTTTCTTTTAAGTCCAAGTTTGCATTGTATAAGGTGTTATTTTCTATTAGATATGGCGGTGCTCCAACGCCTCCATTCGTAGTATCAATTCCCACCCTTTTAATATTTGTAGATAGTTCATTATCTTTTACAGTTGCCCCCAATACCTTTGTTGGATTATGTACTGAAGCATCCCGGCCAATTTGAATGATAGCATGATCTTCGTTTTTTGTTGTTAAAACATTAAATCTATTATTTAACACTGTTAAGTTTTTAGCCTCCATCGCTAAAATGATTGGACCCGTAGCGTTCTTAACATTATCAAAGGTTGAATGTTGAATGGTTGCTTCCGTTTTTGGGTTATAGGTATAGAAAGTTGTATTTTTAAATTTGCACTTATTTAATTCGATTTTACCTGGAATATTTAATGAAAATTCTCCCCCATTTGTTGAACATTCATTATACGTACCTCGTGGTAAAATCATTTCAGGAGAATTAATAAAGGTTACATGTTCATAAACACTTTTGCTATTTCCATCTCCACCCATTTCATTATTTCCTTGTAGTACTATATTTGTCATGTAAATTGACTTTCCATAAACAGCGATACCTCCTTTTTCTTTTTGCTTTCCAGATGATTTAAGATTAACATTGGATACCTTGACCCCATTATTGTGTGTTTGCGAGAAGCTCAGATTAGAGTCTATTCCATCCACTTCATCTACAGTCACCTTAGAACCACCTTCAAAACTCGCTGAACTTGAGATTAACTTATTATTAAGGAATTTCGTATTGCCCCAAGTAACGAAACCAGTATGGTCAAACTTATTGTTGTCTACAATTGCACCAGAATATGAAGGATTAATTGAGAAACCGACACCATTAACTACATTAGGCCCAAAATAATTTCCCTCTACTGTTGCTTTTCCGCCGTATGAGAAAACCATATGAATCTTGTTGTTCAAAAACTGATTTCCTTTTATCAGCGTATTAATGGCTGGGTAAAATCCTGGTTCAATATCAATTCCGCTTTCAGGTGCAGTCCCTTTTGTATGGTGAATTTTGTTATTAATAATTTTTATGTCATCAGAAGCCCCAACGGTAATTCCTTGTCGGCGGTTATACCCAATATCACAATTTTTTATTGTCATATTTTTTGTAACCGCCACGGTCATCCTATTTACTTCTACATCCTTAGTGGAATTACTATTGAACACAACCCTAAAATAGTCTGCATCATCTGGAATTTCGGAGTACCCCCATGTAGAATTAAAATGTTGATTCTTATCAGCTTTGATAAAGCTGCCATCCTTACGATAAAAATATAAATCATAATTTCCTTCTACCTGTTTAGGAAGCCACATCATCACATTTCGATAATGTGGATTTTTATAAACGGGATTGCTAAAATTCTCTACTTTATGATTATTAGAACGAATTTTTCCTTTTTGTAAAATAGGCTCTCCTTTATCGTTAATACCTCCTAATTCAAGGTCTTTTTCGGTTATATAATCTCCGTAGATAGTGGAACCACCAATTTCTATTCCGTCGCCAGTAAACTTCTCAATTTTAACACCGTCAATTACAATATTTCTGGCACCAGCTGTATTAATTCCATTTCCCCATTCATGAGTTCCACCTGTATACTCCCCTTTTTGTGAAAAATCGTGGGTTTCTCTATCTCCTCGTAATGTACCGCCTTTAATCGTCACATTCTCAGCCTCTGAATCAAGAATCAAAGTAGAATAAATTTCAAATCCGTTTGTTTCCTTTTGGATAACTGTTTTTTCATCTAGAAGGAAAGTCATATTTGAAACCATATTGATTCTAGCATTGGGATCATCATCCGATTTTCCTTTTGAAACCAAATAGGTTCCAGCTGGAATATAAAACGTTGTATAACCCTTGTCTTGTGCCCATTTCAGTGCATTATTTATTCCTTTTGTTGTTTCTTTTGGATGGGTTCCATCATTGAAAATTCCCCATTTGGTCAGTTCCAGGATATAAGTATTTTTATTACTTTTTATCGAATCTGGTTTTCCTGTAGATTTTCGAGATGTCATTTGCACAATTTCGGATGATGCTTCTACTATAATGAACTTTTGAAAATCTAATGCGATTTTGCTTAAAAGTAAAATCGCCCCTAAAAAAAGGATTGCAAAAAGGAGGGTATCTCTCTGCTTTTTCATGTAATCATTCCTTTAAGTTACTGTCTTGAAACGTAACCCCATCAATCGGATTAATAATTTTTATTGATTTATTTACGCTATATTATCGATTTTATTTTTTTCTTTGATTGCAAGCCTTTTACTCATAGATGCTTCAACTTTATTAACTAGTCTTTTTCCATACCTCGATGAAGACCTTTCAATTAGCCTCCATGAAATATGGGCCAAAAATATAGCCAAAGGAATAGAAATAATAAAAATGACCAAAAGGGGGAGCACCTTATAAAAAACGTAAATCAGGCTAAATAGTACTGGCAAATGGTAAAGATATATACTGTATGAAAATCTCCCCAAAAATAATAAGGGCCCAATTAATAAAACCGACTGGGCTCTTTTCGATGCAATTGAAATTAAAATAACCATAATGGACCCTATACAGATAGAATAATCGCTCATAATTTCACCATACTGGTAAATTCCTAAATAATTTGCAACGATTGTTAAAATCTCACTGTAAATAAAAAAAAAAACAGTAAAAAGCAATAGAATGATTTTTTTATTTTTTGATAGGTTTACATAAGATTCAATCAATTGATGTAAGTGTTTGGCCAAAAGGCTTCCTAAAATAAACATTGATATGATTTGTAAGGAAGCAAAATATGAAGTATGGTATCCTAAGCTACTCCCCCAATTAAAGATATTATTAAGTCCACTGATAAATGATAAACAAAAGCATATAAATAACGAGAATTTCCATTTAACTCGAATTATTATATAGGCTAATACAGGAAAAATTAGGGAAACCCTCATTTCTTGCACCAACGACCATAAAACATTGTTATACAAATCGGTATTAAAGTTTCCAACCATCATAAAATGATCAAGTGTATCTTTCAAAGTGAGTGGTTCCATCCAGGATTGATTAAACCAGCCACTCAGCTCCTTTATCCCCCCTTTTGAAAAGCACAAAAGTTGGACCTATTGAAATATAGGTACAATCATTATTAACATATTTTTATAATAGTATTTTGTTTAAATTCTATTACTGAGCAATCTTTATTTTTGCACTCAGATAATTTGCAACTAAAACATCGTAATCTACATGTTGAGAAAGAATTAAATCAATCGCTTCACGAACAGCTCCGTTCCCACCATTAAAAATACACACATAATCTACTGATTTCTTAACAATTTCTACAGCATCTTTAGGAGCAGCCGAAAATCCTACTAATTTAATTGCTGATAAATCATTAATATCATCGCCTAAATAAAATACATTATTTAGATCAATATCAAGTAATTGAACAATTTCAAATAATACTTCTTCTTTATTGGTAATTCCCTCATATAAATAGTCAATATTCAACTCTCTTGAACGAATTTGAACAGATTCGGATTTTCTTCCAGTTATGATAGCAACCTTTATTCCGAAAAATCGAGCTAAACTAATACCCATGCCATCTTTTACATTAAAGCTCTTAAATTCAACGCCATTCGATCCAATTAATAATTTCCCGTCAGTTAATACGCCATCAACATCTAATACTATTAATTTTATTTCGGACTTTTTCATCATTTAAAACCCCAATTTTGTTATGTCATGTAAATGAATCATAGCTATCGGTTCATTCTGATCATTTACTACTGGCAATACATTTATCTTTAAATCTTCCATTATATTCAAAGCCTCAACTGCTAAAGACGTTGGTTTTATTGTTGTGGGATTTTCGTTATATAAATCTTCAATAGAAAGTTCAATAAATTTATTTCCTTTAGTTAAAGCTCTTCGTATGTCTCCATCAGTGATAATACCAACCAGCTTACCAGTATGGTCGATAATGCTAGTCGCACCTAAACCAGACTCAGTCATATTAAAGATAACGTCTTTGACTGTATTTGTTTTAATTGAAGTTGGGTTTTTTTTAGTAATATCTATAATGGTACTAACTGTAAGTAATAATCTTCTTCCAAGTGAACCACCTGGATGAAAAACGGCAAAATTTTCAGATGTAAAATTTCGAGCTTTTAATAGAGCGATTGCAATGGCATCACCTAAAGTAAGCATCAAAGTTGTACTTGATGTGGGGGTTAAGCCCAGAGGGCAAGCTTCCTTTACTTTTCCTATACAAAGAATGTGATCAGCTTTATTCGCTAAAGTAGAATTTGCATTCCCTACAAAAGCAATTAGTTTTGCACCAATGCGTTTAATGGAAGGGATAATACTTATAACTTCCTCTGACTCCCCGCTATTTGAAAGCGCTAATACAATATCGGAATTGGTGACCATACCTAGGTCGCCATGAAGCCCTTCGGCAGGATGTAAGAATAAAGAAGGGGTTCCAGTGCTAGCTAAAGTTGCTGTTATTTTCCGTCCAATAATTCCGGACTTCCCGACTCCAGTTACAATAACTCTACCATTACATTCAAGAATCATTTCGATTATTTGGGCAATTTCTTGATTCAAATTTTCAATAAATTTCAAAATAGCTTGGGCTTCTTCCGCCATGACTTCTTTAATGGTGGTGATATGCTTATTAGTTGTTAATAAACCTTTTACCATAAATGCCCTCTCCTCTATTCTACTTGCCTTTAATTAGTCGATCTATTTCCACGATAGGTTTAAGAAATTCCTCAAGATCATCCAGTTTTATCATGTTAGGACCATCTGATAAAGCTTGATCTGGATTAGGATGAACTTCTAAAAATAATGCGTCTATTCCGACTGCTGCTGCTGCACGTGCGAGATATGGGACAAACTCCCTTTTTCCACCCGTACTTGTGCCCAAGCCACCAGGTATTTGCACACTATGAGTTGCATCGAATACAACTGGAATATCAAATTCTCTCATTGTAGGGAGCGAACGCATATCAACAACTAGATTGTTATAACCAAACGAAGAACCTCTCTCAGTTAATAAAATCTTATCGTTTCCTGATTCTTCTATTTTAACGACAACATTTTTCATATCCCATGGGGCTAAAAATTGTCCTTTTTTGATGTTTACGATTTTATTAGTTTTTGCAGCATTTACTAAAATATCAGTTTGTCTACACAGAAAAGCAGGTATTTGAATAATGTCAACGACTCCCCCGACAATCTCTGCCTGAATAGCATCGTGGATGTCTGTTGTAATAGGAATATTTAAATCGCTTTTTACTTTATTTAGTATCTCTAATCCTTTATGAATACCCGGGCCCCTTTCTGAATAAATCGAGGAGCGATTAGCTTTGTCAAAAGATGCTTTAAAGACAAATGGTATGTTAAGTTTTTCGGTAAATTCTTTTATAACTGCAGCTGTGTCCATAACAAGTTTTTCACTTTCAATCATGCATGGACCGGCAATTAGTACAAAAGGACGGTTACCACCAAATATGATGTCATCCCGTAAAACAATTTCCTTCAACATTTGGGTCAACTCCAAATTATCTTTTTATATTTCTTGTAAAAGTTTATTATTTTTAATGACTTTTAAGGCAAATTCATAATCGTCTTTCGTATCAATATCAATTGCTTCGATATCATCTACCTCTTGAAAATACGGATTAAATCCAATCCTTCTTTCAAGTGTTAAAAAGTGATCCTTTTTAAAAATATAAAATCCACTTGTTTCTATATAGATAGGTTCGATATCTTGTGTCCTTGGAATATTGTTAGGTTCATAGTTAAGAGTTTGGCCTTTATACCAGACAAAAGTTTGTTTTTTCTGAACACTGAGTGCGGAATCAAAGTTTTCGCTTAAGACATGATTTAAAGCATTTTCAACTGATCTTTGAGTCATGAAGGGCGAGGTGGTGTGTGCAAGTAAATAGAAATCACTATCAATTGTCTTGATAAAAGATTGATAGATTTCATTACCTTTAACCAAATCACCATCAAGATAGGGATTGCGTTTAAGAAATTTCACTCCATTTGGTACATAGTTCATTATTTTTTCATCGCTACAAAAAACGTATACTTCATCAATTTTTCTTATTCTTAATAAATTGTTGAATACATACCAGCTCAATGAATATTCACCTAATGGCAGGATATTTTTATTTGCTAATCTTTGACTTTTTATTTTAATTGGGACAAATGCGACTACCTTTTTTCTCATTTTCTCAACATCCTCTTTAAGTAATCTGATTTTAATTTTGTACATTATAAAGAACAACAAAGATAAAAAAAATAAGTAATCTCTTCTCTTTTTATTTCCTTTAAGAAGCATCATTACAAAAAACAACTTTATTGACAACAGGAGTTCATTATAAAGAACGATTTATAAGAAAAATATCATTTTTGTCCGCCAGTGTCAACCACTTTGATAAAACATTTCCTAATTTATTTCATACCCTCAGGAGCCTCGACTTTAAAACACAATATTCCAAACACAGAAATGTTAGGAAACAGTTCGATTTGATTCATTCGGTATTTGGCGTATTTTTTGTTTGTTATAGATTTTTTTACCTAACTTTATAAAAGGCTCTTCCACAATAAAATAAGCTAATGTTGAAATACAGATTGACACTACAATAGTTAAAAGGAAGATTATCTCAATTGTGACTACATTATATAACAAGTAAATTAAACTTAAAAGAACAATAAGATGATATAGATATAAGCTATATGAAATCTTTCCCAAAAAATTTATCGGTTTTAACATTAGTAACTTTGTAACCTTACCAGATCCAATCGCAATAATAATAAACAAAACAGCTCCTATAACTGCAATATAATCCATAAGAACTCTTGCAGGATAAGGAAAATTAATGATGTTTAATATTCTAATACCTATACCAGGATAATTATAAAAACCAAAAGCAGATATAAACAATATCCATTTATTCAACTTTGATAATCCTTGATACATCTTAATGATTTCTTTTAAGTGTTTCGCAATCACTCCTCCAATAATAAACATTGAAGCATAGTGTAAAGAATCCCAATATGTAGTATAATAACCATTACTTACTTGAAAGCTAAAGTTATCATTAAGAGTGGAAAAAATAGATAAAAAGAAACCAATGAGAATACTATATTTCCAATCAAATTTCCTAACAATAAAAAAAACTAACGGGAATATTAGTGATATTCTCATTTCATGAACTAATGACCAAATGACGTTATTAAAAGCATCTGAATGAATATTGCCAATTAAAAGCAAATGTTCAAATAATAATGATATGCTAATTTTAGAAGTCCAAGTACGATTAAACCAATCACTTAAACCATCAATTCCACCTCTTGATAATATTAATGACAACAAAATTGACAAGATTATTGAAACTAAGTAAGGTATATAGATCCTTAGAATTCTTCTTCCTACAAATACTGGATAATTTATTTGCCGTCCATTTAATAACGGTAAGGACAAAACAAATCCACTTAAAACAAAAAAAAGAAGAACCGCAGATTGTCCATTAATTAACACTTTAAATGGTGACCTAGCGAAAATCACCGAAAATAAGTAAGTCGCCGTAACATCACTAAAATGAGAAAACATGACTGTAAATGCGGCTAATCCTCTTACAGAGTCAAGTTGCTCAAATCTTCTGTTCAAGTATTTTCCTCCTAATATAATATTCTATATTAAAGTATTTTTTTTGCTAACAACGAGTTGGATGAAATCGGTGAATTCGGATTATTGCTAATATTAATCACTTTTAACTTTCTTAGTCTCTCTAATAATCTAAAATCAGTTATATTATTATTAGTTAAATATAATCTTTCCAAGTTAGTTAAATACTGTATCCCATCTAAATTAGAGATGTATTTATTACTAAGATCCAATTCTTTAATTTTGCCTAATTCTGATATTGAAATCCAGCGTTCAAGCGGGTTCGAAATCTTTTCCCTTATACAATTCTCCAAATTTTGGTCAATAAAAGTAGCTACTCCCGCGATTTCAGAGGTTGTATAAAACTCCATCCCTATTTTCCTGGCTTCATTTATTATTTCTTGAATTACATGAGGTGAGGTCCTCCACTCTCCAGCAGCTCTTGATTCATTTCCCCATCCAAACTCATCCCAGTTAATATTTTCAGGTAATATTGAATGGCACATGAAGATTAAGTTACTTCCTACTTGTTTAGCGGCTCTCATTATTTTTTTTATATACTTTGTATTAGGTAAAAAGGTTTTGTCTACACAAAAAGAGGGCGCAAAACCAGTATGGTTGGATGGCAATAAATAATCTTCAGAAAATTGCCCTCTTACAATTTTAAAATATTCTGGTACCAATTCTTTAATTGTTTCTTCATTACTTACAGTAAATGGAAATGCGAAGGAAACCGGCTTTTTAAACTTCTCGTTTGTTTTAGAATGTTTTTGTTTTTTCATCCAATCAAGCATTGTTTCAATTTCATCTTCTACCCATTTCGACAAACCATTTTCCCTAGAGTACTGAACAGCTCTCTGGTGGTTAAAACCGTGGTGTGCTATTTCATGCCCATTAGACTGTAATTCCAATAACATATCAATTTCCTTTTGAGTATGCTCTCTATTACCTTCAAAATGATGGAATGCATTGATATTAAATGTTACTTTGACATCGTAATATCCAAACAATTCTTTCCCATATTTTTCCCAATGGTTTACTCTAAAACTATCATCAAAGGAAAAAGCAATACCAGGTTTATTTTTAAAAGGTAACCCGTGATCCGATTCGCACCCTTTACCGCTCTCTTCCAATTTTTTTATTAATTCACCATAGAACCTTTTCCAGTAAATTTTCCAATAAATATATTGATAAATAGTAGTAGACTTAATTTGTCCTATTGTTGTAGGAAACTTTCTCATTATTTATTCATCCTCATTTTTTTATACTTTATTATAAACGTGACTGAATGACTGTTCAGAATAGTCAATGATACATCCTTTCAAGCGTCCTATCACTCTACTTTGTAAACAGATACAATGATTGACAATTAAAGAGGGATTTACTGTCTTCCTATTCGTTATTATATGAACACTAAATTTAACTAATCCGTGAAATAATTTCACTTTCATACTTTGAGTCATTAATTGCTTGAACATTCGTTCCGTTTGGAACCTCACCAACATACTTATTTTTAACTGGTGCTTTATCGGTAGCTTTGTTCAAAAACCACTCATATTCGATATCGATATGGCCAATATCTATGGCGCGATAACCACTAACTGCCAAATCATAAGCTAATACAGTAGCAGTTGGACCAAGTGCAATCAAAATCAATTTTGATTTTGATTGTTTTTTTACTTCCGCTAAAATCTGATCATACTTAGCGAAAGCATTTATAGCTGGACATAGTATTCTTTTAATGGATTTTGCATTATCAAATAAATTATTGCCTATTCCTAACCTACTTTGTTCCCCTTCAACAATAATTATTTCTTGTTTATTCCACAACATTTTAAATAACCCGAAGCGCTTCTCCGTCATACTCTTGTCTTTATGGTCTATATATAAGCGCGTCACCAAAGAATCATAATATTCTTTGTTTTTTTCAAGCCGTTTATAGATTTTATACCGGTTGAAGTCTAAGTACCTTGACCAATACTTCTTTGACTTATCCGTGCACCATTCGAAACCTTCAAAAATATTCGGAATAAAAACTTCATGATTTTTATGGTTGCTTTTAATGATTTCCTTTAATCGGAAACTTAACTCCCTTGAAAATGGTTGAAATCGCAAACTATCACCGTTCATAAGATAAAACTCTCCATCGCCAAACCTGCTAATCGAACAATTATTATTAATTAATATATTTAGACTTTCATCAGTCGATTTTACTGAAGGAGGCGGCAATATAAAAAAAATTATCCTATTAAATAGGATAACTATATTGTCTTTTATTACAGGGATTTTATAATAAAATTTTAATAAATAGTTTTTCAATTTATCCTTTCCCTCCATTTTCCATCTTTAATGGTTCAACTATTTTCTTTAATTAGTTTTCTGAGGATAAATGAATTTTGACCTACCATTAACCTTAATAACATCCATCTAAAATATATTCTTCCTTTTATACTGAACCCTTTGGTCATTAAGTATTTTGAGTTTTCTCTATTAAAAATTGTTTTAAGGGAGTAAATTTTGAATTCTATACTATTAGTTAAATCTTTTAAACATTTTTCCACGTAATCTATATCTTTCGAATGGTAAAAGTAATCTAATGATGAAAGAACTTGCTCACAAAAAATAGAGGGAATTGTTATTCGCACGACGTCATTAAAATTATTATTATTTGCATAATTTTCAAATCTTTTTACCAACTTGGTTAATCTGGAGAGTAAGGCATTTGGAAATGAGCTTAATGAATTTGATCGTTTGAAGTAATTCACGAACACCTCAGGTGTTGTACTAATTAACCTGGTATGGCAAAAATAGTACAAATTAAATAATAAATCCTCAGCATAAATATCTTGATTAGGCTCAAATCTAATGTTGTGTCTTTTTATCAAATCATGTTTATATAACTTGTTCCAAACACAATACGCATGTTTAAATGGCAAAAAAAAGTCCAGAATATATCGTGATAATCCTATCTTACTTACATCTATTAATCCATCATCTAATGTCAGGCAGGCTTTTGAATTTTGTGGTTTTTCAAAACAATAGGCACTTCTGTAATTACATACAACAATATCACTATTATGAGTAGTTGCATTGTTTACTAAAACTTCAAACATCTGTTTCTCAACCCAATCATCAGCATCAATAAATCCTATATACGTACCATTTGCATTATTTAGCCCTGAATTTCTGGCCGATGACAACCCCTCATTCAGCTTATGAATTACTTTTATCCTACTGTCTTCCTTTGCAAATTTTTCACAAATTTCACCACACTTATCGTTTGAACCATCATTAACAAGAATAATCTCAATATCCTGGAGAGTTTGATTAAAAAGGGAAGTTATACATCTTTCTAGGTAAGCTTCAACATTATAAACTGGAACAATAATACTAACTATAGGCATAATTATTCCTTTCTTTAATGAAATATTGTCAATTTTTATAGACTATTTCAGAAGGTTATTCTAAACTGTTTTCTGTTTAAAAAAACCTCATCCTTTTACCACATCTTCTAAAAAAACATTATCCAGATTTACCCTATCAAACACTTCAAGCATCCCTCCTCTAGTAGCGTTATAAATTTTTATATTATTACAATCAGCATATTTCTTTGCTTCTTTATAGGCGCAAATCATTTTATCACCAGCTAATAAAAAGGATGGATCCATGTGATCATAGTCTTTAAAATGATGATTCATATTGCTTGAGTAATTACAATCCGTACCAAGTAAATAAATTTCCTCAAAACCCATATACACTGCTAATTGAATAAGAGAATATGTGATAGTATATCCATCGTAAACAACAGCAAAAGCATCATTGCTAAATTTTGTATAATACTTCCGATGTTGATGATTATGGTTAAGCAAATTTAGTGGGAAAATAAAATGATCATCTGGAATATTTTCCTTTTTAAAAATCGTATCACCTATAAATTTGCATTCGACATTTAAATTTTCTATATATTGCTTAAATTTTTTAAATACAGCTATATCCTGAATACCATAATATGTCGGCCGCCAATCTGTTTCATCAAAAGCTAAACAAATTGAGTTCATGCTAAAGCTAACTTCATTTTTTAATTTCTCAAGATCTTCAATAGTTAAACTTGGACCAGTGGCTACAATAAAACATCTTTCACCTTTATGTTTGTTTTTAATTTTCCTTAACTTTTCGTAAGGACTTTTTCTATTTAAACGGGTTACCCGTAAAAACTTCTTCAAATTATATACGCTTAAAGAAATAATTAAAGGTATTATTATATATTGTGATTTTCTTACTTTTTTAATAAAATAATAGGTAAATTTATTACTTCTTAACATGTACTTTAAGTTCATATTGTAATACCCCATTTTTCAAGTTATCCTATAAAGAACACTATCCAAAAACACAACTCCTTTCAGTAGTGTCATTCCTATTATTATTTATCACATAGATAATAAAGAAACCTCATTTTTATTGTTTTCATATAATGTGAAGAATTTAATCCAGGTCCCCAAAAAGTCCCAGTCATTTTGGTCTTCTTTTGGGTATTCTTGTAATCTAAGCAGAATAAACTCTAAATAAAATAGGTACCTATAAATATCCGATTGGTTTATTAAACTTGTCGTAAATTCCGAATTAAAATGAGTTTTTTCTATTAAATACAATTGAAAATACTTTAAAGCCGCGTCCATTTCTTTAATAATAATTACCCATTCAGTCTCTTTTATTTTAGAAGCTCTATCGAACATTATAAAATAAAAATCAAAATATAAACTTCTAATGTCAAGTGTATTCCAATCTATAACACTCGATGTTGTTTTACTTTTAAGGACATTTCCTTCCCAAAAATCACCATGAGATAGCACCAATAATATTTTTTTTGAGGAATAACTTTCTATTTTCTTTTTTATAAATGTAAAAAAGTCCAAGACGATATTATTGTTATCTTCAGGACTAGAATTTCCAATTAAATAAGTCTCTTTTAATAGATCGATACAATTAATCAGATTGTTTATATATTGTTTTACTAATATTACTTGTGGGTCAATACTTATCATAATATTTCCTAGTATTGGAAGGACATCTGAACAAAAGTGGTAGTTATTGTCATAATCAAAAGTTGGATTTTTTAAATTTATATAACACTCCTTTATGTACCGTCTATTGATATCCCAATCAATTATTTTAGGTGCTAATTTGCACTTTTGAGCCTCTATTAATTTATAAATATTTTTTTCAATCTCTGTAATTATAAAATCATTAGGAAAGACAGTTGTTACATCCTTTTTCCTGAAATTAATAATTTTGTACTCTCCAAGACGGAGGATGATTAAACAGTGTCCATTAAAAGTTGTTGTTATTGTTGGAAAAGAATCTTTTGACTTATAATGAATTTGTCTTCTCCTGTAAAATACATAGGTGAATTCCAACACTCGCATGAGCCTAACTAAGGGAATAAAAGAATTTAAAGCTTTATTAGTTGTTTTTCTTTCGAGAAAGGTAAACGGTTTAGCTCTAAAAAACAGAAGGTACATGAGATTTAATAGGTTTGTCTCTAAATTAATATATAAAGAATTATCAATTAGCAAATAGGTATGTTCTTGTATCATCATAAATTTCCCCTCAATTAGGCAGCCAAATGCTCAATATTAGCATTTGAAGGTCTTGAAAAATGATTGACAACGTTAATTACACAAATATCTTTGATTTTTAAGGATTTACTTTTTTTGCAACCTAATAATTGAATTATTTAATTCTTTTACTAAGGGTGATAATCTTCTAATAGGGAGTTTACAATGTTCATATAATTCCAACTCTAATTGTGAAAATTTTGCTTGACGGATAGCCTCACCTTGTAAAAAAAACTGTTCAACATCCTGGGAATAATGGGCTGCTAACATTTTTCTTTTTAGATTTCTCTCCTCTTCTGATATTTTTATTTGAAATTCTTTTAAGTCTTCTTTTGATTGAGTAGGCAAAAACTTTATATCTTTAGTTCCCAGGGGCTGAATTGGATTATACTCCGCCCATTCAAATACATCTGAAAATCCTATTTTATTACATATGGACCTAACAACAAAACTTGTCATATCATGATCATGATGTCCGCCCTCAATACAATGAACATAAATGCGTGAAGGATTCAGTATTTGTACTATCCTAAGAATGTCTACTGTCATATTTTTTAAATATCGTTGAGTTCCCCCATCTGGATAACCAAAACAATATATATTTTCTTCAGGTATATTGATTAGTGATAATGCTTGGACTGCCTCACGAAACCTTATTTCTGATTTCTTTTTAGCATCACTTAATCTAGTGTACCAACTTTCGCCATTCCTCCCTGATCCATTTGTAACAAAAATAACTTTTATGTTATCTTCATTCAAACTATGACGGTATAAAGTCGTACTTAAACCTAATATGTCATCATCAGGATGTGCAGCAAATACAAGTACATCGGTACTACTATAATTTAGGTTGTTAGTTTGAAATTTACGTCCTAGCATTTTATTTGGATACCTATATAGACCCCTTACATACTCTATCTTCTTAATCCTATTTTCATGTCCTTGGATAAATTGAATTAATTGAATAACTAGCTTTTTTAACAATTTACTTATAAATAACAAATTACCACTCACCTTGTAATCATATTCAGACTATAGTGAAGTATTAACCTACAATATCTAATAATTTCTTTATTTCATTTGCAGCATCAATATTTGATTTTTTTAAATTCTTTTCAAACTTAACACACAAATTTTGATTTTTAATAAGGGTATTGATTGCAGTATATATTTCATTTTCTTCGACATTAATAATAAGCCCATTCTGTCCACTTTCTATTTGCTCTCTTGCACCAACAGTATCTGTTGTTACGATTGGTTTATAAAATGCTCTTGCCTCAGCTAGCGAGATACAATATCCTTCATGCCGAGACGGTTGAACATAAATATCACATTCGTATATAAACCTATACGGATTTCTTTTTGTACCTAAAAGGATTAGATGTTCTTCTAAACCATATTTCTTTATTAAACTCTCAATTACTGACCTTCGTTCACCGTCTCCGATACAATACCACCTAATATTGTGCCCCTCTGACCTCAGCTTCATTAGTACGTTAGGTATTAGGTCATGCCCCTTTTCAAAGGTTAATCTTCCTACTGTTACCATCCGGATACCATTGAATTGGTCGTTGAAACCTTCACCATTTTTCGCCATTAATACTATTCGTTTCCTGTCAAGGATATTATTAAATACGGATGTTTTTTCTTTCAAATTAGGATATAAATCATTGAAATTTTCCATTGCATATTTCGAAACACAAAATATTTTATCGTATTTTTCATAAAATTGCTTGTAAGGTTTTAATTCCTCTTTAAACTGTGAAACATCTGCGTGTATCCAAGCAATTTTTGTTTTAGCCTTAATATTTTTCATTACAAATACAACCGGAAAAGAAGCTGGAACGTGATAAGCAATGGCTATGTCATATTCAGAATCAATCACCGGTATCATTTTGGAATGATACCATTCTTGTTTAAATACGCTTTTATCCATTTTTGCTTGAAGTGTATACCAGCCAATTTTAAAGGCTCGGATAAACTTACCCTTCTTTATAGAATTCCAAATCTTTTCGACTGTTGTCTTTTCATAACCGTATAAGCACTCAACCTTAACATGGTCAGGAATCTCATCCTCAAGCTCGCCACCATGGCCCATAACTAAAACAGTTACTTCAAACTGATCCTTCGGGATAGCATCTAGCATAGAAATCAATGCTTTTTCTATGCCTCCCATAATTAGTCGCCTCGTCACAATAACAATTTTCTTCATTTTATATCCTACCTAAATGGATTTACTTTACATAACAGATTTCTTAAATTTATTTTCGATTGCAACTAATCTACCGTTATTTATTCTAAAAACAATATCACAATTTTCTATCGTACTTAGTCTATGCGCGATAATGATCAAAGTTTTTTCCCCTTTTAACCCATCAATAGAATTCATAATTTCTCTTTCTGTTTCATTATCTAAGGCTGATGTGGCTTCATCCATAAATAAAATTTCTGGATTATGATACAATGCTCGAGCAATCCCGATCCGTTGGCGTTGCCCTCCTGAGAGTCTTACTCCTCGCTCTCCTACAGTTGTATTTAATTTATCAGGTAATTCTTCAACAAATTCTTTTAATTGTGCCTGCTCTAAAGCTTTCCAAACTGCATCATCATCTATTTGACCATCTTCTATCCCAAATGCTACATTACTACGGATTGTATCATCTGATAGAAATATAGATTGTGGGATATAGCCTATTTTTTGTTGCCATATTTCCTTTTGTTCTAATAAATTTTTACCGTCAACTAAAATACGTCCTTTTTCTGGTGGAAAAAGTCCAAGGATGATATCAACAAGAGTTGTTTTTCCAGCTCCTGATTCACCGATAAACGCTACCGACTGACCAATTGGTATAGTTAATGAAACATCCTTCACAGAATATTCCTTCTGGTTAGGATATCGAAACGATACTTCAGTTAATTTAATCGATTCATTAAATATTCTCTTTCCGTAATTTATTCTTCCAAGTTCATTTTTAAAATTTAGGTTGCCGCTTTGGCCCTGTTCTTTATTCAAAAATAAATCTTCGTAAACGACTGTTAAGGCTGGTTGGCTATAACGAATCGTTGTTATTAATGCTACTACACGAGTGATCGAAGGCATTAATCGAAAAGCAGCCATCGCAAAAAGCGCCATTGTTGAAACTAGATAATCTGTGCTCGTACCTTGAAAGACAATAATTAGCATGGTAATAAGAACTACAGCTACTAATAACGTTTCAATAAATAGTCTCGGCACTAGATTTAACATACTTAAATAACGGCTGTTGTTTACGCTAACTTGACTTTGAACAGTGTAAGCATTAATAAAAAAGTCTTCCTTACCCGATACTTTTACTTCTTTACTTGCTCCTAACCCTTGATTTACCCATTTAATCATTTTTCCATTTACCTTTTGTTGCTCTACGCCTAAATGACTAATCTTTTTTCGGAAGATTCTAAAAAAGACAAAAACACTTCCCCCTAATAAAATGGAAGCTGTTATCGTTGCAATTGGTGCTGTTTTTAATAGCAATAATAAAATACATGTAGTAACAAGAATTTCCGTAAATAACTGAAATCCTGATATAATAATTCCATTAAATACTCTAGATACTTCACCATTTACATTCCGAAGTAAATTTGCTGTATTTCGTTGCAAATGGAAAGTGTATGGTTTTGTTAAATATTCTTTGAACAATCTTCGAGATAATTTTACTTGTTGATTTAAAATAACCCTGATTTGCGCATAGTTAAAAAGAAGTAAATACAAATTTTTTAGAACAAACACGACTAGTAAAGTGATAACAGCAAATACAATAAATGATGATGTTGATTGAAAGTTAAATAATCTGTATAAAAAAGATAAAACTGCCTGCTCTTTGATAATACTAGGTTTGGTTAAGATCCCTACAATCGGAACAATCATCCCGATTCCTAGCGTTTCAAATATGGCAGCAACAATCATCATAAAAAATAAAATTAATAATCGTTTCTTTTCTTTTTTATTGAAGAGCATTAATAGGTTTTTTATTGTGACCTTCAATTTCTACAACCTCTTTCAACTTAATTTTCTTCTATATCCATTCTGGTAACTGGAGAAATTTAACAAATGGTGTTATCTTAAGTGATAAAAGCAGAAAGCTACTTTTTACTAGTGTAGAGTATCCTTTTACTTTTTTACTTTGCTCTAGAGGATTGTTTTCAGTGTTTACATGTTTAAGCTTTGGAAGTTTTTTTAATAATCTAAAGTCAGAAATAGAATTGTTACTTAAATTTAACTTTTCTAGATTTAAGAAATACTCTAACCCATTTAAATTAGAAATCCCCTTATTACTTAGTTCTAATTCCCTTACTTTGCCTAATTCTACAATTTCAATCCACCCTTCCGGCTTTGAAATTTTTTCTCTAACTGCCCTTTCAAAATTGGGATCGATAAAAGTAGCGATACCCGCTAACTCCGAAGTGGTATAGAACTCCATATCATGTTTCCTTGCTTCATTAATAATCGTCTGGATAAGCTTTGGAGATGTTCTCCATGTCCCCCATTTTTTAGCCTTTTCTCCTTCTCCATAAAGATTCTCGTTAACTTCTTCAGGTAATATCGAGTGACCTGTTAAAATTAAATTTTTACCTGTCTTCTTTGTCAATTTAATTATTTTTTTTAAATAGTAAGTATTACAAGAATAATAGTCATCTAAACAAATCGATGGAGCAAATCCAACATGATTAAATGGTGTTAAATTATCTTTATTCAAATGACCTCTCGCAATTTTGAAATATTTTGGAATTAACCTTTTTAAGGTTTCATTATTGTAAATAAAATGTGGAAATACAAAAGAAACTGGTTTTTTGAATCTTTCCTTTGTTTTAGAATGTGATTGTTTTTCCATCCAATTAATAAGTGTTTCAACTTCATCTTCAACCCATTTCTCATATCCATATTTTGCTGAGTACTCTGTAGACGGCTCATGTCCAAAACCATGATGTGCAATTTCGTGACCGTTTGATTGCAATTCCAGCAATTTATCAATTTCCTGCTGAATGTGTTCTCTTTTGCCATCTAAAGGATGAATTCCATTAATATTAAATGTTACCTTGACATTATAATATCCAAACATATCTTTTCCGTATTTATACCAATCATGAACTCTATAGCTATCATCGAAAGAAAATGCTATTCCTGGTTTATTAAGATATGGAATAGGTTCCTTTTTTGTATGATCATTATAGCCATCCATCTGCTTCACCATGTTTCTATATAACGTACTCCAGTACCTCCATTGGAAGTACTTTTTCTTAAGCGATATTATGTATTGTCTAAGAATTTTTACCATATATTCAAGCACCCCCAATAATGATCCACAAAGTATTTATTTAAAGACTCTTGCTAAAAGTCGGTCTGCCTTCCATAGTAAATAGTTTTCTTTTTGAAGTTTATGCCCATCTACTGCTATTAACCAATTATTTTCCGCCACCTTTAACTGGTCAATTGAATGCATTCCATCCCTGTTCCAATCATTAACCTTTTTAGATCCTTTTAAAATTAAGTCCATTTCTTCTTCTTCATATTCTCTTTCAGATAACACTGTTATTCTAAATACCCGAACCGCACTCCCATAGCTTGGTTGACCGTCTTGTGTATATCTGTAAATAGCATTCTCCTCAACAATTACTCTACCTCCAGGACGTGTAATGCTATAATTATTTGTGATTAGGGGGCTTTTAGGATGTTCCACCCAGTTCCTTTCAAGTGTATCAGAGAAAAATAAGTGCAATTTCCCGCTTTTACCTGCAAACATCCACCATTTATTGTTATATTGAAAAATGCTTGAATCAACATAATTCCCTTCAATTAATTCATTAACAACACTCCACTCATAAGGGAAATTTTTCGCCTTATATAACAATACTTTGTTTGCCTCACTTGATTCTGGGATCATATAAAAATCATCACCATACTTAAATACATATGGATAGGATAAATGGTAATTTTCTTTTAGTACGGCCCTATCGTAATTCCAATTTTCACCATTTATACTTGTTGCTAAGCCGATGATCCCTTTCCCTGATGTTTTATCAAGGATTTCAAAAAACATAAAAAATAAAGACTGATGAGAAATTATGAAAGGGTCTGCAATAAATTCTGCATGCACGTCTGAAATATCTGAAGCTTGAAGACTAGGTCTTCCGATTTTATTTTTATCTGGGTATTTAGAAATTAAGGTTTGAGAATTAAATACTGAAATTGACCAAATACCCACGATTATGTTTCTTTTGAGCAGCAACCCTATTAGTATTAGTAAAATAAAAGAACCAGCAGAGAATAAAAACATAAAACCACCTTAAAAGTTTATTTTTACATAACATTAAATTACACAATCAAGAATTTTTGTATCTCATCGTTATTTTGAAAATTTCCGCTGGTTAAATTTTCAGTAAATCTTTTACGCAAATCTTCATTATTTATTAACTCAACTAAAGCGTTGTAGATTTCATTTTCATTAATACTAACGATAAGTCCATTCTCCCTATTCTTAATCTGTTCTTGTGCTCCTGTGAAATTAGTTGTTACAATAGGTTTCTTTAAACATTTGGCTTCGGCAAGTGTTATACAAAAACCTTCATGCCTAGACGGTTGAACATAAATATCGCATTGGGCAATATAGGAGTAAGGGTTTGGATCTGAGCCTAATAAGATAAACTTATCCTTTAAATCGAACTGCTCTATTAGTCTTTCATAATTCTTCCGAGAGTTTCCCTCTCCAATACAATACCATTTCACTTTATAGCCATCGTTAACTAATCGTTTAAAGGTATGAATAGCAAGGTCTTGACCTTTTTCACCGGATAATCTGCCGACCGTTAAGATTCTTAATCCATCAAATTGATCAGTAAATCCCTTCCCTTTTTTTGATTGGCTTTTAATAGTCTTTGGTGTCGCAAGATTTAGGAAAATATCTGTCTTCTCTTTTATTCTTGGTACTCTATCAATTAATTTATTTCTCGCTTCATTTGATACAACAAAAACCTTTTCAAATTTGCTATAAACCTTCGAAGCAAACTTTGGATTGAAGCCGATTTTTGTAATATCAAAATGTATCCACTGGATTTTTTTATTAGCCTTTATTTTTTTTAAAACAAAATAGCTTATGAAGTCCATTGGGCCATCATAAGCTACAGCAATTTCATATTCCTCTTCAAGAGTTAAATATTTTCTTAAGAGATACCTAAAGTAAATACTTCTGTCTTTTAATAATTTTGTAATAATATGTAAGAACAATATGCATATTGCCTTTAAGATCTTGCCCTTTTTTAATAAGTGATAGGACATTAATTGTGGTGGCTTGTTTAGCAAATCTTTAATGCTTTCATAACCAATAAAATACTCTACTTTAACGTTAGAGGGTATATAATTTAGAAATCCACCATACTCCTCTAACATAAAAATGGTAACTTCATATTTATCTTTTGGAATTTCATTGATCATGTTAAGTAAGGCTTTTTCTGTACCGCCTATATTCATATTGATGAGCATAAATAACATTTTCTTTTTCATTTTAAGTGACTCACTTTCTCAGAAATGTTATCCTATTAATTCGTAAAATTTATTCAACTCTTCTACATTTCCTTTTTTTTCCCGTTTTAAATAATTCACAATACTTTCTCTAAGGTTATTATTGTCAATTAATTTTAATATTCCTTCACAAATGGCATCACTATTCATATCAACAACAAGCCCATTTTTACCATCCACCATTTGATTATATACTGCATCAAACCTTGTTGTTACTACCGGAATATTAAGCATTCGGGCTTCGGCAATTGCAAGTCCAAACCCTTCAAATCTTGATGTTTGAACATATATATCACAATTTTTTATAAAAGGATATGGATTTGAAGTGACACCTAGTAATACAAAATGATCAATTAACTCATTTTCTTTTATAAAATGTTGTATCTTTTCTAAAAGTGGGCCTTTACCTAGTACATACCACTTAAACTTAATTCCCATTTCCTTTAACTTTTTACATGCTTCTAAAGCAATATCATAACCTTTTTGATATGCAAATCGTCCAATTGTAAGTAACCTCAATCCATCAAAATTATCTGTATAATTTTCACCAAAGTACGCCATATCGGAAATAAATTGGGGATCATTAATATCATATATGATTTCAATTTTATGTTCGTAATTTGGGAATGTTTCTAATAGAATTTCTTTAGTTGAATCAGAAACTGCAATTATTTTATTATATTGATCGTAAAACTGTTTTTGAAAATTTGCTTCTTTCTGATCTAATCTGTAGGTTACATTTACCCAAGAGAATTTCTTATTTGCTTTTACCTTTTCCGCAACATAAAAGGTTGGTACTCCTTGTGCATAACTTATGGCTATATCATATTGTTTCGGATTTTTCTCAATTACACTCGACACATTCTCCCAAAATAATCTTGCTTTTTGAGCATTACTATATTGTTTCATACGAATATTTAACGAATATTTTAACCGTGAGTGAAGCATTTTAAAGTCAGCTTTCTTTAAAGAATATAGAAGAGCCTTCTTTAAATTTAACCTTGTAAAATTAGTATACTTTAATGGACTTAATATGTTCACCTCTTTGGGAACAAGTTCTTCAAGAAGTTCACCATGTGCAAACAACATTAAGTCTACTGAGTATTTTTTATAATCGAGTAATGATAATAATGTAATTAAACTTTTCTCTGCCCCGGCTCCCACTAATGAATCAATAACAAATAATAAGGATTTTTTCATTTTGAAGGGTCTCCTATACTTTTAAGTGGCTTTTAAATGCTGTCTCTCTTTTACATTTTTTACAAAACCGAATACAGAAGGATTTACAATAAATAACGCTACCATCACTTTTTGTCTCCAACTTATATAAGGATTTTTTATAAGAGATACTATATTTTTATTTAAAGTCCTCTTTAGCTGCTTTAATTCCTTATCCACACCAGAAAGTTGTGACTTTGCAACATAATAATTCCAAATAAGTACTTCCAAATAACACTTGAATGCCTTTTCGTGTAATTTATTTTGCCTTACTGTTTTAAAGAACTTAGCACGATCTTTTAGAGCATATACCCTATCAAACTTATTAATAGAAAAAGGTGAATACACAATACTATCTTGCCTTTGAACATAGTAATATAATTTAGCCGAAATAGAAGTAATCTTTTTACTTTGATAATAAATTTTGTGTATTATGAGTTCATCTTCGTAAATCACTCCTTCTTGATATTTTAAGGATTGAAATAAAGATCTTTTATACAACTTATTTACGGCGAAAATCCACCTTTCACCGCTTCTCCCCATAGGATCGAAAATATCTTCATTTGGTTGATATAATTGATTTAATGCCTGGATATTCGTAAAGTGCTCTGTTCTATATTCTGTATTAACATCTTGTTTTAAAATAATCCTATTTTCTTCATTTACTTTAATAACATCACAAACGACTACATCCGATGAATGTAATTCAATGCTATTGTATAAAATTTCATACATTTTCTTATCAATATAATCATCACTATCAACAAATCCGATATATTTACCTTTAGCAATCTTTATCCCGGCATTTCTTGCAGATGATAGTCCACCATTTTTTTTGTGAATGACCTTTATTCGTGGATCAATTATTGAATACTTATTACAAATTCCCCCACAATTATCTGGCGAACCGTCATTTACAAGGATCAGTTCGAAATTAGTAAACGTTTGGGCTAAAATTGAATCAATACATTTATTTAGATATTTTTCAACATTATATATTGGAACAATAATGCTGATTTTTGGATTCATCATGAAATTCCCAACCTCAAAATTTTTTTTGATTTACTTGAAAAGACCAATAAACTGGTACTACACTGTAATAATGTGATGGTTAGCTTATACTTTAATGAAAGTGTATTGTTCAACATAAGCTTGATATAAAACTTTCTTACAAGTTGCTGAATAATACTTAAATATTCTTTCCTAAGATCTCTGTTCTCCACTTGATTTAAAATATAGTGGATAATATCTACACATCCATATGCAAAACAAGAAATAAACTCTTTAGAGAGGTGGGGATAGTTTCGGCCCATAAATGATAATATTTCGCTCCAGCCAAGCAACGCATCCATTCGTTTTCCATGGAACTTGGATGTCAGTATACTTTCCTCTCGCTTAACATAAACATACCCTTCATAGTTTGTATAAACTGATTTACGGGCATTAGAAAACAATTTATAGGTAGTTGCTAAATCTTCGTGAATCCGCCCTTCTGGAAATTGGATATTTTCAAAGCAAGTTTTCTTAAATAATTTATTACAGACCGAAAATCTGTATAACACACCTTTAAATAGCTGCCTCATTGCTTCATCATGATCCATTTCTAATTTGCATTCTTCATTTTGTTCGTTTATCAGTTTTCCCTTAACCTCTCTACTAAACTTACATATCGAAATATCACTGTTCGTTTCCTTACATAAGTTATACAGAACTCTGTACATATCTTTATCAATATAATCATCACTGTCTACAAAGCCTAAGAAATCTCCTTTCGCAATTTTTATTCCTGCATTTCTTGCTGAGCTTAATCCTCCATTCTTCTTATGGATTACCCTGACCCGATTGTCTAAGTAAGCAATTTCATTGCAAATGCTTCCACTATTATCGATCGATCCATCGTTGACAATGATTACCTCAAAATCCTTGAAAGTTTGTGAAAGAATACTATCTAAGCATTTTTTAATATATTGTTCGAGATTATAAACAGGTACAATAATACTAATTGCAGGATTCATAAATTATTCTTCCATTTCTTTATATTTTAATTTTTTGTTTTACCAGTGTGGTCGAGACCCCTGCTGTATACGGAAAATATATAATTTCTACCCCTACCTCATTAAATTTTCTCTCTACTTCATTAAAAAGGTGGTTTCCTTTCCAATCGTCTCCAACAAACATCGCATCAAATTTCAAAATTTCCCATGCGGAAAATTTATCTCTATTCGTTTGTGGAATAACCATGTCGACATATTTTATTCCCTCAATAATCTCCATTCTTTCGTGAAAGGGAATCACTGTTTTCTTATTTTTATACGACATAACCAGCTCATCTGTACTTACTCCCACAATTAAGTATTCACAGTGTTCCTTTGCCTTTTTCAAAATATTAAGATGGCCTACATGAAATAAATCAAATACACCTGTTGTGTATCCTATTTTATATGGTTTCTGTACCATAACCTTTCTCCTTCCTATTCTCGCTATAGCAAACTTCATTTATTTGCTGCAGTAATTTTTCACTTGCCTTGCCATCTTCGAATGATCCAATACCTTCTAAAAATCTATTTAAATTAGCCTGGTATTCCTGATGATTAAAGTATTCAATTTTCTTCATCAATTCATCATTGCTATTCGCACTAATAAAAGGGAGTTCCTCTAAATCAAAATATAAATTTCTATCATTGATGATATAATCGAATTTATCAGGTACATACAAAAAGCAAGGACGCTGGGTAATTCCGAAATCAAAAATAAGTGATGAGTAATCTGAAATTAAAATATCTGTTATACTTAAAAGTTCTTGTGTATCATCAAATGATGTTACATCAATGATATTATTTCCCTTCATTAATTGATTAGATTTTGAGGCCAAATGCGGGTGTAACTTGACTAAAAATGTCCACTTGCCTCCAAACTTGTTCCTTAATTTTTCAGAAATCAATTGATAATCAATATTGTAAATAGCTAGACTTTCATTTTTTCGAAATGTTGGGGCATATAAAACTAGCTTTGAATCAAATGGTATGTTCAGCATTTTCAAAATGTCATTCCTCATTATCGAATTGTTTTGAAAGAAGATGTCATTTCTAGGTGTACCGTGTTCAAAAATATTCCCTTCATACCAGAATGCCCTTTTGAAAATTTCAGTACTGTATTTACATCCAGATAATAATAGGTCACATTTTTTAGAATCCCCTTTGGCCATCTGGACATATGCTGGTGGTAAGGAATTCTTAGCATCTTTTTCAATTTGTTTTAAGCGCAATGAACTATGCCATGTTTGAATGTAAAATTGATTTTTTCTTTTGACGAATAAATCAGTAGTTCTAAAATTAGTTATAATGACTTTGGATGTGCATAACTCATAAAAATATCGTAAGGACATTGTTTTAACTTTTCTGATACCAGTTAAATGCGGCTTATTAGTATCATTAAATGCCCAAACAACATCAAATCTTTCCTTTGGATAATTCTTGAGAATATATTCTGTAATATATTTTGGATTACAGCCATATTGAGTTCCATAGTAACTAAACATAAAGATTTTATTATTCTTTATTGGAAAATAATTAAATAAACAAATAATAGCCAAAGCACTATATTTTTTTATTGTTTCAATAACATTACCTAAAGACATAGAAAGAGCTTCCCCTTTCCTTAGAAGAAGCTCCAACCCTTTGTATAAAATTTTTCATTGATTTTGCTCCCATACATTAAAGATCGATTTTCTCTAACCCTAAAGGTGTTGGAACAATCTTAAACTTTCGTAATAACTTCTTTAAAAAAAGAAACAATATATTAAAATATGGGTGGATAGAAAACAAAATTAGCTGCATTTTTAAGTGATTATCATTTCCTACTGACTTTTCAAATTTGTGGTGGTTTTCTTTGATGTACACTCGTATTTCTTTCTTATACAAACCGATTTTATCTTCTTTTCTATTTATTAAAAGGAGGTTGTAATGGATTAACATCGTTTTTAAGAGCACTTTATAGGATTCATCAGAAAGACCCTTGTAAAATTCTTCAATAAAGCACTGTCTTTCTTTCAAACCCTTAATGATATCTAAGTTTTTAGGGTTATAAGATGAAACAATACTGTCACCTCGCTGAAAATAAAAGCATAATGGCTGGTTCAGGATTACATAGATATTTACTCTTTGAATGACTTGATGTGCCCAAAATACATCTTCAAACAATACTCCTTTTTTAAATGGGATTCCTTTAATTATTTCCGTTTTATAAAGCTTACCCCAGGCAAAATTTTTAACTCTCTCGTTTACAACTAATTCAGTCATTAGGGAGATGTTATCCAATACGATCGGAGGATCATCCTTTTGATAATACCGATTATCAAAGAGCAAATAATCCTCATACGCATAATAAAAAGCCGATTGAACAACATCAGCATTATACGATAGACTTATATTAATCATTTTCTCAATCATAGTTTTTTCTAACCAATCGTCACTATCAACGAAAAGAATAAATTCTCCGGTAACGTACTGTATCCCGAAATTTCTTGCATCGGATAATCCGCCATTCTTTTTGTGAAAGACTTTTATTCGGTCATCTGATACTGCGTATTCTTCCGCAATCATCCCGCACGCATCAGGTGAACCATCATCCACTAAAATGATCTCTAAATTTGAGTAGGTTTGATTAATTATGGAGTCTACACATCTATTAAGATATTTTTCCACCTTAAATATTGGAACAACAACACTTATTTTATGAGGTTCCATGTTACTTCTTTACTCCTATTTGTTCATTTTTCCACTTAATAAATTCAATCAAAGTTTTGAACTCTTGAATCTGTTCTTTTTCAACACCTGATTCTTTTAGTTCATTAATAAAATCAACCCATTCACTCTCGAGGTATTGATGAGTTTCTTCATTAAATTCTGTCTTTAACAATGCCTTTAAATCCACACCTAAAACTAATGCCAGTTTCTTAATAATATGAACCGATGGATTTTGATTTAGGTTCCGTTCGATATTACTTAGATAGGATTTAGATATATTCGCTCTTTCCGCCAGTTCGGATAATGTAAGTCCTCTCTGCATCCGAATCTCATAAATATTTTTTCCAATCATAATTTTACCTACCTTGTTATACCCGATTATTTAAATATGGATAACATCCCTTTCTTTCGAATTATTGTTTATCACATCTTTAATACAATTAATAATCTTCAACTGGTCTTCTTCCTCCAAATTTGATCCGGATGGTAAACATATTCCGCTATTAAATAAGTGCTCGGAAATATTTTCACTATTACTATGTTGATAATATCTTGTCCCTTGGAAGATGGGCTGCATGTGAAGTGGTTTCCAAACCGGCCGTGCCTCTATATTTTCATTTGCCAAGGCTTTTAAGACATCCCCTGCAGAAACCCCCGAGTCTGCTTCATTAATAATAAGAGCTGTAAGCCAACGATTGGACCGGGTATCTTCTAATTCTGGCATAAGGTGAAATCCGGGTAGATGGGCTAATTCCTGATGATAGCGTTTAAATACTACTCTTCTAGCCTCGACCCTATCGTGTAAAACCTCCAATTGAGCTCTTCCGATTCCTGCTAAAATATTACTTAATCTATAATTAAACCCAATAATGCTATGTTGATAATGTGGAGCAGGATCACGTGCCTGAGTGGCTAAAAAACGGGCTTTTTTTAATGCCTCGATATCATTTGAGATCAACATTCCTCCACCGGATGTGGTAATTATTTTATTGCCATTAAATGAAAAAATGCCAAACTTACCAAATGTTCCACTGGCTCTACCTTTATAAGTCGAACCCAGTGACTCTGCTGCGTCTTCAATGATCGGTACACGATAATGGTTGCAAATGGAGAGAATTTCATCCATTTTTGCACATTGTCCATATAAGTTAACAACAATGACAGCTTTAGGCAGTCTTCCTTCATTTGTTGCATCATGAAACGCTCTTTCAAGTGCTTGAGGTGACATATTCCATGTATCAGGTTCTGAATCGATAAAAACTGGGTCAGCGCCCTGGTAAATGATAGGATTTGCACTCGCCACAAAGGTAAGGCTCGAGCAAAAGACAATATCACCTTTGTTAACGTCTAATAAAGAAAGAGCCAAATGAATTGCTGCCGTTCCTGAACTCACAGCTACAGCATCATTGGCTCCTACATATTCAGCTATTTCTTTTTCAAAAGCATCGACATTCGGCCCAAGTGGTGCAATCCAGTTTGTTTCAAATGCTTCATTAATATATTTTTGTTCGTGACCACTCATATGTGGTGGAGAGAGGAAGACCTTTTTCTTATTTGTTTTATTTAACAATTATTTCACCTCCGCCCTTCTTTGGTTGTATTTTTTTACCGTGGCAGGGATTCCCATGGCAGTACAATAAGACGGAATATCATGAATGACAGTTGATCCAGCACCAATAATGGTCCATTCACCAATATGAATATTTGGTATAATCGTAGCTCCCGCTCCTATGAAGTCACCTTCACCTAGTTGAACAGCGCCAGTTAGCGTAGCTCCTGGACATACGTGGGAAAAGTCGCCTATTATACTGTCATGCTCGACTATAGAACCAGTGTTTAAAATAGAATGACTTCCGATATTCGTATTTGCATTTATTACCACGTTAGGCATAATCACGGTACCAAATCCTATCTTGGCACTAGGACTAATAATGGCCGATTTATGAATGATCGTAACGTAGTATTCATCAGCTAGGTTTAATTGCCGAACAATTAATTGCCTTGTTTTATTATCGCCGATTGCCATTACAAATTTTATGTCTTTAAAATGGCTAATCAATCTTTTGGCTGAAGAAATTGGACAACAAAAAGTATTCCCTATTAGTCTTATATGTTCGTATTTATCATCTAAATACCCAACAATATGATGATCCCCATTTGAAAAAATCATATCGGAAACCACCTTACTGTGACCGCCACGACCAATAACCGCGATATTCATCCATGCCCCCCTTTCACCGTGGATTTCGAACCTGTAAAACTTTCTATTGTCGCACTCCCCGGTTGATTTATTCCTTCTGTTTTTATTACTTTAAATATCGTAAGCAATAGGATTTTCATATCAAGGAAGAACGAACGATTGTTTACATACCAGACATCTAAGATAAACTTTTCTTCCCATGTTATCGCATTCCGGCCATTAACCTGTGCCCAGCCTGTTATACCTGGTCTAACATTGTGGCGTTTTTCCTGCTCATTTGTATAAAGGGGGAGATATTCCATTAATAAAGGCCTTGGGCCAACTAAACTAATATCACCCTTCATGACATTTATTAGCTGTGGGTATTCATCTAAACTATACCTTCTTAGAAATTCCCCAAATGGTGTCAACCTTTTATAGTCTGGCAGCAATTGCCCTTTATGATCTTTTTCGTCTGTCATTGTTCTTAATTTATAAAGGTAAAATGGCTTTCCATATAATCCAGGACGATGCTGTCTGAAAATAATTGGCGATCCTAATTTTAACTTTACCAACAAGGCGAAAATGACAAAGATGGGGAATAGTGAAAAAAATAACATCATTGAAATTAACAAATCAAACAGTCGTTTCACTACTAGTCATCCCCTACAATTTCTTAAATGATATATCCTGCAGTACATGCTGCTTAATTTCCTCTATTAATTCTATGACGTTAATGTTTTCTGATTCCTGTCCCTTTAAATAGATTTTTGTTAGAATATCTAAAAACTTCTGCTGTGTTAGTGTTCCTGAAATCGTCACTTTTCTAACCTCACTTAGATGGAGCTAACTTTTTATTAAAAAATCCCCACTAGTAGATAAGTGAGGACTTTCTATATTCGTTATATTGTCTTTATATCCATTTGGATTTTTCGCCTGCCATTCCCATGAATCCCTACACATTTCTTCAATGCCCTTTTCGGCACCCCAACCAAGTTCTTGTTTTGCTTTTATTGGATCAGCATAACATACAGCAACATCACCAGGCCGACGCTGTGCAATCGTGTACGGTATCTTTATTCCACATGTATTTTCAAAGGCATCAACCATTTCAAGGACGCTATAACCCTTACCGGTTCCAAGATTGTATGTATTGACACCTGTTGTTGATACACTTTTTTCGAGGGCCTTTAAATGTCCTAACGCTAAATCTACTACATGAATATAATCCCTAACTCCAGTCCCATCTTTTGTAGGGTAATCTCCTCCGAAAATGGTCAATTCCTTTAATTCCCCAACTGCTACCCTCGTTATAAAAGGAACTAAATTATTGGGAATACCTTTCGGATCTTCACCAATTCTTCCGCTGTTATGTGCGCCTATCGGATTAAAATATCTTAATATGGAGATGCTCCATTCGTTATCTGCAATAAAGAGATCACCAAGTATTTCTTCAATCATTAGCTTTGTACGTCCATAAGGGTTGGTTACTCTAAGTGGAAAATCTTCAGAAATTGGAACTGACTTAGGAAAACCATATACTGTTGCAGACGAACTAAATACCAGTCTTTTAACATTATATTTTTGCATTGTTTCAAGAAGATTAAGTGTACCAGTTATATTATTTTGATAATATTGGAGGGGTATGGCAACTGATTCCCCCACAGCTTTAAGTCCTGCAAAGTGGATGACTGCATGGATGTTATTTTCATTAAAAACTTTTTCAAGCCCATCCCTTTCCAGGATACTACTGTTATAAACCTTAATACGCTGGCCTGTAATTTCACTTACACGTCTTAATGATTCTGGATTACTATTCGAAAAATTGTCGATAACAATTACTTCATACCCGGAGTTTAATAGCTCAACAATTGTGTGGCTACCAATATATCCAGCCCCTCCTGTCACTAAAATCCCCATATGTTCCCCCTTCCTTGGATAATTATTATCCTTCAATTAAACTGTAAAGCTTCATTAACTGTTCTTTGTGTCTGTCTGAAGTAGTTTGTAAATTATTTGTTAATAACTCCCTTAATTCAGGTGACTGGATTAATCGCTTGATTCCTTCGGCAATTCCCGCTGCACTCAGATTAACTACTATTCCCGTCTCTTCATTTTGAATTTGATCATTAAAAGAAGGGATATCGGTAACAACAATTGGCTTTCTCAGCGCGATTGCTTCCTCAACAGCCACACAATGTGCCTCCGTTTTTGAAGGTTGAACGTATATGTCACATTTCCCCATAATGGGATAAGGATTTTCCTTCTCTCCAAGCAAAATAAAATTCTTTTCAATCCCTAATTCTGTTGTTTTTGTCCTCAGTTCCTCGTACAAGTGTCCATTTCCAACTAGATACCAGCTTATTTCAAATCCTTGTTCAACTAGAGATTTACATGCATCCAATGCAAAAAAGACTCCTTTTTCATCAACGAGTCTTGCAACGGTAACAATCTTTATTTCATCAGTTTGCTCAATTCCCTCCATTACCGATAAATCCTTCGATAGGGAGAGAACGGTATCGGACGATACTCTGTTATGGATCACATGCACTTTATCTACAAACTCCGGGAAGTACGATTCAAGTGATTTCTTAGCGGATTCTGCAACGGTTACGATAGAATCACATTCAGAAAAGGTTTTCCTTTCAAGCTTTGGACAAGTCCATCCTGCTTTTTGGCTGTAGGCATAGTCCATATGATTGTAGACGATTTTTCGGTCTGCACTTACTTTTTCAATGACATAGTAATTACAAAAAAAATCAATATAACTTATTGCTACATCATAATGTTTTGTTTGATTCCTGAGGACGTTCCGGTAAACGCCCCATCTAACACCAGTTCCAACACCCGAAGATAACTTTGAAAGACTAGCAGCTAGTACTTTACATATTAATAAACCATACTTGCCATTTTTTAAAAGTTCTGGTGTTGCTTGTATTAACGGAGTCGAAAAGGTTTCAAATAATGGCGGTAAAATATTTACTTCAGGTGGTATCAATTTGAATAGGACCCCGCTATGATCAAAAAGAAGCAAATCCACATCATACTGATCATAATCAAGTTCGGATAGAAGAGTTAATAGGCTTTTCTCAATCCCTCCTGTTTGAAGATATTGGGTGACAAATAGTAATTGTTTTTTCATTACTATTAACTCCTTATTGGAAGATCAACTGATTTAATATTAATATTTTTATTTTCATTTAAATATAGAGATAACCATTTTGGAACATTGTCTTGAATACTGAAGCCATTTTTTATAATTGTTTTATTAATAATTTCGTAATCAGGATTCTTTATTAAGAATGCATTTTTTAATTCTTGTGCCCAAAAAGCTATATCTTCTTCTAAACTGATAAATGATAGCAAATCGAGTCCCATATCTGTTGTTTTTGGTATTGCATCTGATACTACACAAGGTGTCCCCGCACATTGGGCCTCTAAGGTCACAATCCCGAATCCTTCGAATAAAGAAGGAAATATAAAAACATCGAATGCTTTCATTAGCCTTGGAATATCAGCCCGAACCCCTAAAAACCTTATACTCTTTATTAATCCTAGTTTTTCGGCCTCTTTTTCGATTTGTCCCTTTAATGGTCCGTCTCCAACAAAAAGAGCTATGAAGGATGGATCAGTTTCAATGACCTTCTTAAACACCTTTAAGATGAAATAGTGGTTCTTAGATTCCGAAAACCGTCCGACATGGCCAAGTATTTTCGCCTCTTTTGGTAAGCTAAACTCTTGAATCACGCTGTCCCTGCAATTTTTTTCATTTATAAATTGAGAAATATCAATTCCATTTTTCAAGATATCTACTTTCCCTTGATCGACCATCTTTCTACCAAATAAAAATTCAGCCGCATCAATGCTGCAACTACAATAATTTGTAGCTGTCATCTTTATTAATGTTTGCAGAAACTTCAGTGTAAGCCTTGCCTTGTAACTATTACCTTGTGGCCAATTATTACTATGTGAATGGCAAATTCTCTGTTTAATGCCACAGATCTTTGCTGCTAATGCGGGAAAACCACCTTGATAATCAGTATGTGAATGAATGGCTAGATACTTATTTGCGGACATTATTTTAGTTAATTCTTTTAAATACCTAATAGGTCCAAGTTCCCCGAGGCTAGGAATTTGAAATACTTTTCCGCCTAGTGAGATAATCTCATCATCAAAGTCCCCTTTTTTTGTTGAGTGTGTAATAAAATCAAACTGGACTTTTTCCCTATCCATTTTCCGATAAATATTCATGAGGAGAGTTTCAGCCCCTCCGCGGTCCATTGAGCTAACAATTTGTAAAACTCTTTTCGTGCATTCCTTATCCACCATTTAACCACCCCCTTTATTGAAAGAAAGGATCAAAAAAATCACTTCTATAAACGATATTCAAAGTTATGACACTATCATAGTAATGATAAGCTACATAAAATATTAGTATCGCAAAATAAATTAGTTTTTGATCTTTTTCCTTAAACAACTTAACAATCCAGGATATTAAGATAAATTGGTACAAGCTAAAATAAAGTGCAAACCTTGCAAAGATCCAATTTTGAGTAGAAATAATCATAAAGATAAACCCAAGCAGGGCCATATTTACAATATAGTCGCTATTCGGCATTATTCTTCTAAGTTTTTCGCGACCGAGGAAAGCTATAAAAAGCGGAGTGCCCTCGACCGCAACTCTAATTACATTTGCTCCACCTTCAGTAAAATCTTTATATCCCCCATATTGAGTATCCTTGATTGCCGCAAATAAAACTTCAGTAAATTGATTAAAGCCTACGACAATAATTATTGCCAAAAGGAAAAGCGTAAATGTTGCTTTTGTCCAAGCTTTTCTTCTAACTATAAAATAGATTGGAATTAGCATAAGTGTTGTTGCATGTATGGTAGAAGCGACCAGAACAACGAGCATGTATTTCTTCAAACTACCTTCAAATAGATACTTTGCTGCAGCAAAAACGATAGCTGCTGCTAAGCATTGCCGAATACCATTCATTGATATAATAAAAAAGCCACTTGTTATAAAAACATAAATACTTAATTCAAACTGCCTTGAATATTTGTATAATACAAGAATAATAAGTAAATTAGTTATGAATGCCGTTGTAAAAATCAAAATTTGGGGGTTATCCGAAAAATTTTTTAAAAACATCTGGAGTATCCCAAACCCAATATCCTTTTGAGATGTAACATATTCCCAAGTCATATTATTAGTTTCATAGATATGTTTATAGAAAAAAGTATCACCTATATTTGCTCTAAGTCCCGAAACTAAAACAAGTGATAATAAGACCCCAAAAATTAATATTTTGTTAGGTTTAATTAATATCATCGTGTTTTGAGCAATTGTAGCAGTCGCAAAATACCTTGCCAAAAATGCAAAAGTAAAAACGATGGCAAGATTCATCCAAAGAATAGTCATCCCTTATTTTCCTTTCAGTACATCCTTTTCAGCTTCTTTTGTATGAAATAAACCATAAACAAGGACCACTAAAGTTAGGATTTAGTTAACTTAAGCAGCCCTTGTTTTTGTTGAATATATAAAAATAATAAAAAGCCGAATGGAATTGCTAAAAATGTAAGGACTTTTTTTGGTGCCTCTCCTAAAAATTGTTTATTTTTTAGTAAGCAGCTACTGGATACATAATGTATCGCCTGTCGGAATTTAAATGTAGTACTGGCAAATGGCAGTTGCATTAACTCTTTTCGATAGAATGCAAAACCTCTTGGATTTTTGCGGTACTGATTAAACATATTTAGGGATGAGCCATCTGCAAGATACTCAACAATGCAAAGTACTTCATTCATCAGCAACATTTCATACTTTTTATCGAGCATATAATATTTATATGCCAGCCCTACATACTTTTCATTCTGAAAAATCGGGTATGGGTATTCCCTTGTTAAATCCGTTCGGTAGACCAACTTCTTATCACCCATTACACCATGTTTATGATACAAATTAAATAATGTCGAGGTTTTGAGTTTACTAGGTAATTGGGTACCGATTATTTTGTTATCATTATTTGAGTCAAGGCCAATCATTCCGCTGACTTTGTTGCTGCCATATTCTTTCCAAAAAGTGACAATCTTTTCTACTGCATGATCTGGCATATAGTCATCAGAATCGATGCACACATTTAATTCCGTATCAATGAGTTCATAGGCTGTATTATGTGCCCCATGCATTCCCAGATTTTCTTGCCAATGATATCGAATAGTAATCTTATTTTCCTTAATCCAGCTTTCTACTAATTCCTTTGTCTGATCTGTTGAGCCATCATCAATGATTAACCACACAAAATCAGTGCTAGTCTGGCGAAGAAGGCTTTGATAACAGTTATTCAGACAATAGGCTCGATTATATGTCGGAGTAAAAATAGTTAACATCTTCATCTGCATCACCCTGATATCGTTAAGTAAAAATCTTCAATATAATCAGCAGTGTTTTTGATATCGTATCCTTGCAAAGTTATTGAATTTGTCAAATTTCCTCTTTTCCCTCTTTTAGTTGCTATTCCTTTTAATTTTTGCACCCATTGATTTGTTGCAGTTAAGGGAATAAATTCAACTAAATGATCTCCAAGATCTACTTCTTTAGAAATAGTATCAGATATTAGACAAGGTAAACCTGATCCCTGCGCCTCAATAAGTGAAACAGGTAACCCTTCATGGATAGACGGAAACACAAATACATCAAACGCTTGAAGCATTCGATGGATATCACTGCGTATTCCAATAAACCTGACTTTATCTAGAAGATTCAATTCCATCACTTGTTTCTCAATATTCATACGTAATGGCCCGTCACCAGCTAGAATCAGTACGGAGTCCTTTTTTATCTTGTTAAATTTTTCAAATACAGTAATCAAGAACTCATGGTTTTTTTGATGTGCAAATCTTCCTACATGTCCAAGTACAAATATATTTTTGTCAAGTTGTAATTCTTCTCTCACTTCTTTTCTAGTTTGTGGAGAAAACGCAAACTTTTCACATTCTATCCCATTTTTTAAAATCTCACTAGAAGTTGCCCCTTCCTTAAATAGCCATTCAGCCGCACTACTTGAACAGGCAAACATAGTTGTTGAATTTGAGGAAATAAAATTTCCTGCATACCATTTATAGATTTTTGCTGCCAATCCTCCTTCACTGCTCGTATTATGACTATGTGAAATTCGAAATGGGACTCCAGCTCTTTTAGCAGAGCGAAGAACTAAACCACTCATCTTATCCAGATGGGAGTGAACAATCTTATATTGACTATTACTCTTAAAAAATTGATTTAGTTCTTTAACATATTTGAAATGTCCCACATCCGAAATGTAAGGGATCCTATGGATCTTTCCACCCATATTCAGGATTTCTGAATCAAATACCCCCTCCTTACATGTTAAAAAGTCAAATTGAACCTTTGATCTGTCGATATTCCGATATAAGTTCATAATTAAAGTTTCGGCACCGCCACGGTTCATATTAACTACAACATGTAATATTCTTAATGGACTGCCCACAATATTTCCTCCATCTCATCCATATAATATCTATAGATATTGCTTTTTTCTTCAAGAACCCTATTGACGCTATACCTTGCTAGTATATCGTTACGCCCCTGTAACCCAAGCTCCGATTTTAAATCATCATTTCTTGCAAGAATTTTCATTGCATTTGAAAACTTGATTGGGTCATTTTCGACAAGCCAGCCATTTTTATTATTTTTAATCAGTTCTCTGTGACCACGATTATCAATTGCTATAACTGGTAAACCACAGGCCATAGCTTCCATGACATTAACAGGAAGTCCTTCTCGCAGACTTGAAGCGACTGCAATATCACTCATTTTTAATAATATTTCAATATCATTGCGGTACCCAAGGAAGTCAGCCATATCCTGAACACCTAGCCTAATGGCAATGTCCTGACATTTCCGTATTAGAGGTCCATCTCCGGCAAATACTAGCCTTGCGTTCGGTATTTCCTCTTTTATTAGAGCTAATGATTCAAGCAGTACTTTTTGATTTTTATTTTTATTAAATTCGGCAGCATAAAACATCAAGAAATCATTTCGGTTATACCCAAGCATTTTTCGATAATTATTTCTTAGCTTTTCTTCAACTGGCTTAAAAATCTCCGTATTTACCCCAACGCCATGCACATGTTTAATCAATTCCGGCTTAAATCTATGCTCTTTTACAAGAGTAAAGTCCTCCTCGTTTATAGTAATGAGACAATCTGTGAACCGAGAAAGAAGTCTTTCAATCGGATAATAAAGCAGCCAGTTCGTTAAAGGAGCTCCTTTACAAAAGTGAAATCCGTGTGCCGTATAAAGCACCTTCGTTCCATGTTTTCTTGCCTTTCTTGCAGCCAAACGTGTAATTACCCCACCCACTGGTGTATGGCAATGGATAATTTTAAACTGATTTTGTTCAATAATATCTTTTAACTCTTTGTAAGCTCCCAGATTCATTTTGTTAAATGGGGACCTTTGAATGGGGATATTATATTTTTTATCCACATATGGAAGATCCATGGTTCCGGATGCAGCTACATGAACCTCCCATCCCTGTTCTTTAAACCATTTCAAGTATGGTAAATGAAAGGCTTTAAAATGAATATCAACCGTTGCACAAAACAATACCCTTCTATTCATATTAATCATCCACCCATTATCCTTTTCTATGAATCTTCGTTAAACTGAAACTGATATTCTAGGCTCTGGCGCCACTTTGTTATTGGCAATATCTAAGAGTTTTTCACGTATTTCTTCTTTAGAAAGATTGGAATAAGTTGAGAGTATCTCTTCTATTTCTTGCAAATATAGATCAGATGTTTTTCCGACATAAATCTTTGGATATATTTGCTCTTCGTGTACTTCATCATCTTTTAATAACTCCTCAAACAGCTTTTCCCCTGGCCTCATTCCTGTGTATTCGATTCCGATTTCGTCAATTGAATTACCTGAAAGTTTTATCAAGTTCTTTGCCAAATCAACTATTTTCACTGGTTCCCCCATATCCAAGACGAATATCTCTCCTCCCTTGGCAAGCGAACCCGCCTGAAGAACTAACCTTGATGCTTCTGGAATCGTCATAAAATAACGAACCATTTCCGGATGTGTAACCGTGACTGGCCCCCCTTTTTCAATCTGTCTTTTAAATAACGGGATTACACTGCCCCTACTTCCTAAAACATTCCCAAAGCGGACAGCGACAAATTTTGTATCACTTTCACCGTCCATATACTGAATAATCATTTCAGCTAGCCTTTTTGTTGCACCCATAACACTCGTTGGATTTACGGCTTTATCCGTGGAGATCATGACGAAAGTCTTAACACCATTCCAACTTGCTGCTTTAGCCGCATTCATTGTTCCGATTAAGTTATTTTTGACTGCTTCTTCTGGGTTAGCTTCCATTAGTGGAACATGTTTATGTGCTGCAGCGTGATAGACGGTATCTGGCTGATAGGTACTCATAACGAGTAGCATTTTCTTTTCGTCCTGCAAATCCGCAATCACAGGAATAAATTTAATTTTTGTATTCTTGTAGGTTTCTTTTAACTCCATCTCAATGGAGTAGATACTATTTTCCCCATGCCCTAATAAGATAAGCTGTTGGGGATTGAAATTTGAAATTTGACGGCAAATTTCAGATCCAATGGAACCGCCCGCTCCAGTAACTAATACCACTTTATTTGTAATATTCTCGGAAATACTATCGATATCTAATTCTACAGGCTCGCGGCCAAGCAAATCCTCAACTTGGACATCACGAAATTGATTAACTGATATTTTTCCTGTCATTAAGTCTTCTATTAATGGAAGAATTTGTGTTTTCGCATTAGTCTTAGCACATTCCTGAAAAATGGTGTTTAATTCCTTCTTACTAAGCGATGGAATTGCAATTACAATGTTTTCAATTTCAAATCCATTAACAGTGCTTTCGATATCCTTAATTCCACCAATGACTGGAATCCCTAAAATATCTAGCTTCTGTTTTTTTTCATCGTCATCAATAAATCCAAACGGTAATAGATCAGCCTCATTATTTTTATTCAACTGTCTTACAACCATCGTTCCTGCTGATCCCGCACCGATAATGAGAGTCCTTTTTTTGTTACCTGATTTAATCAGATAAGAGTCTCGAAACATTCGCCAGCCAAAACGGGCGCCACCAATAAAAGACATATTAAGGAGCCAGGTTACAATCAATAATCGAAATTGCGTTTCTTGAATAACCAGTTGCTGAACAATTGCTGCAACTAGTATTGAAAAAGTTACCGCCTTTAAAATACTTATTAATTCTCCAACACTGGCATACTCCCAGGCCTTTTTATACAGATGGAATAAAAATGAGAAAAAATGATAACTAAGTAATATGACAATAGAACTTAAGATGATTGGAAAAGTAATAACATTAAATGTTGCATTTACCAAAAATCGGCTAAAAAATATTGCAGTCAAAACAATGCATGAATCAATAAAAAGTAATAAAGAAAGTCTTTGCCGGTAAGTCATTCTTCCCCTTCCTTTCTCTTTCCTTAAAAAATTTTAATTATGTACTTTTGGAAAAAAAGCATATAATTAAAATTTTTTAAAAATGGGCATCAAACCCGTCCTCACATCACACTACCGACGACTTGCGTCTAAGGTCCTAGACCCACAGCATGACCGAGTGCCTCCATCGATAAAGGAGAGGAGACATCACCAAATAATTACTATCCTATTCTTTTAAAACACAATTAATTCTTTATAAAGAACAATAATATTAAAATTTTTTCTGCTAACAATCATTAATAACGACACCAATTAGTGTGGCTTTCGCAAATTCTAATACCTTTTTCGCTTCAATCGCTTTATCAATCATGGTTTTCCCCTTCTGAATAACTAACACTACCCCGTCACATTGATTTGCTAAAAGCTTTGTATCCGTTAACTCCAAGACGGAGTGTGAATCAATTAATACTAAATCATAAGATTTTAAAGAAGCAGCTAAGGTCTCATGCAACAATGGAGAGGATAGTAATTCACCAGGGTTCATTGGGATAGGACCACTCGTTAGGACGTCAAGCCTGCCAACTTCCGTATTATGAATAGCATCATAAAAGCTTGTTCTGCCAATAAGAATATCTGTTAAACCAACTGAGTTTTGAATTTTAAAGATAGAGTGCAGCTCAGGATTACGTAAATTGGCATCAATTATTAGGACTTTTTCTTTTTGCTGGGACATGGAAATAGCTAAATTAGCAGCAGTGGTTGATTTTCCTTCCCCTTTACTAGGAGAAGTGATTAAGAAGGTTCTACTTCTTTTATCAATCATTGCAAATTTAATATTTGCTTGAATCATGCGGTATTGTTCAGAAATAATAGACTCTGGATGGGTATAAGCAACTAATGGCCTTTTTTTTGTCACTGCACTGTCTTTTACTTTACTTATAGCCAATCGTCTCACCCCTTCCTTCTAATCCAATCTGCTTAAAGTTTTTCTTTTTCAAATTCCTTTTATGCATTTTCGGAACTCTTCCCAAAACAGGAAGTCCTAGCATTTCTTCCACTTCACGTTCAGACCTTAAAGAATCATCCAAGGAATCTAACAAAAACACTAAACCAATTCCGATGACTAATCCGGCAATAAAGCCGATTATGATCAACTTATTTTGACTTTGATTTATTGGCCATGGATTTACCTTGGCATCAGATAATATGCGAACATTATCAAAATTCATAATTGTTTTAATTTCCTGTTTAAAAACCCTCGCAGTTTTATTAGCAATATCCGCCGCCCTATTCGGATCTGTATCCGTGACACTAATACTTACAACTTGTGAATTATCAACACTTGAAACAGTAATTTGCCCAGCTAACCCTTCAGCTGACTGAGCTAATCCTAGTTCCTTGACTACTTTATCTAAAATGGTTGAATCTTTAATAATTACCTGCATGGTATTTCTATCTTCCGGATTTGCTCCGATAATAATCCTTGAAGAGGATTGGTATATTGGTGTGTTATTTGAATGACTGTAATAAGTACCTAATCCTGTTGTGATTATGGTTATGACAATAATTAACCAAAGTCTTCTTTTTATTACGAGAAAAAGTTCTTTTAAATCTATGTCCTTGGCTTTTCTTTTCGGCAAATTGTTCATTACATCGATACGATTCATAAAAGCCTCCCAATTATATGCAGTAAATACTACTGTTGATACAACGAATAACGTTTCAAATAAAGAACATTTTCATGCTAAAAAGACTATGGGTCTACTTAAATTAGCGGTCAACTTTCCATTATTTATTAAATACTGCTTTATATCCATAATATTAGTTCTTTATAAAGAACATGTCAATATAACTAGATAAATTTTCTAAAAATAATCTGAATATTAACAATTGCGATGTCGCCACATTTTAAACATATCCGAAAGTTAGAAAAACAAGTTGACACTTCCGCCAAACTGTAGTAAATTTTATAAATAATCTAAATATTAATTTCTTATCAAGAGAGGTTGAGGGAATGGCCCTGCGACGCCTCAGCAACCATCAATGGTTTCACCCATTGAAAAGGTGCTAAGTCCTGCAAATTAGCTGCTAATTTGCAAGATAAGAAGAATGACACTTTGGTCGTGCTTACAAAAGTCTTCTTCTTATAGAAGACTTTTTTTATTTATCTAAAGGCTTTAGCACCTTGTAGCGCTAAAGTAAAACAGAAAACCAATATTTATAGTTTACTAATAAGGAGAGTGCATCATGTACAAAATTGATACGAAACTTGCCCAAATTGGAAATCGCAGTGACACTGCAACAGGAACGGTGAATCCGCCTGTCTATTTTTCAACGGCTTACAGGCACAATGGAATTGGGCAATCAACTGGGTTTGACTATTCACGGACAGGGAATCCAACGCGCCAGCTCCTTGAAAAAACCATTGCTGATTTGGAATGCGGTGACCAGGGATTTGCTTGCAGCTCAGGGATGGCGGCCATTTTTACGATCCTCTCCTTATTCCAGTCGGGTGATGAATGGTTAGTAAGTGAAGATTTATATGGCGGCACTTACCGCTTATTAGAACAAGGCTATAAAAAATGGGGCTTGAAGTGTCAATATGTTAATACGTGTTGTCCGGATGAGGTGGAAAGCAAGATTACACCGCAAACGAAGGCGATCTTTCTCGAGACTCCAACCAATCCCCTTATGCAGGAATCTGATATTGCCGCTATTTCCGCCATTGCCAAGAAACACGGCATATTGCTAATTGTTGACAATACCTTCTATACTCCACTATTACAGCAGCCAATCGCTCTTGGTGCCGACATTGTCATCCATAGCGCGACAAAATACTTAGGCGGTCATAATGACGTTTTAGCTGGGCTGATTGTCGCGAAGGGAAAAGAACTGTGTGAAGCCGTGGCCTTTCATCATAACGGGGCCGGCGGTGTCCTAAGTGCCTTTGACTCTTGGCTGTTAATGCGCGGCATGAAAACCTTGTCGCTTCGCATGAAACAACATGAGAAAAATGCGCAGGAAATCGTGGAATACCTCTCCCGACATGATGCTGTGACGGATGTGCTTTACCCGGGCCGCGGCGGAATGGTTTCTTTCCGGCTAAAAGAAGAATCATGGATTAATCCATTTTTACAAGGCTTACAGCTGATTACGTTTGCGGAAAGTCTGGGTGGAACGGAAAGCTTTATTACGTACCCGGCGACACAGACGCATGCCGATATTCCAGAAGAAATCAGGATTCAATCAGGCGTGGACAATCGCTTATTGCGTTTTTCCGTTGGGATTGAAGATGCACAGGATATAATTTTTGACCTTGAGGGTGCTTTTACCCATCTCAATGAAGGAGTGATTGCATAATGGCACATGAAGAATTTAGCTTTGAAACCAGGCTCCTTCATAATAAGCATAAAGTTGATCCAACAACTGGAGCGGTTAGTGTGCCGATTCAGCATGCATCCACCTTCCACCAGTCTGATTTCGATCAATTTGGGAAGTACGATTATGGCCGCAGTTTAAATCCGACAAGGGAAGCACTTGAAGACGTAATTGCTGAGCTCGAAGGCGGGTTAAAAGGATTTGCCTTTTCATCAGGTATGGCCGCGATTTCAACGGCATTTCTCCTCCTTTCTGCCGGTGATCATATTGTCATTACCGAGGATGTATACGGCGGTACGTTCCGGATGGTGACAGAGGTTCTTTCACGGCTTAGCATTGACCATACGTTTGTCGATATGACCAATATTGATGAAGTGAAACAAGCGATTCAGCATAATACAAAAGCCTTTTATGTGGAAACACCTTCGAATCCATTGATGAAGGTAACCGACATTAAGGCAATCAGCCTTATTGCAAAGGAAACGGGCGCATTAACCTTTGTCGATAACACGTTCCTGACTCCTTCTTATCAAAAACCATTGGAATTAGGGGCAGATGTTGTCCTCCATAGTGCGACAAAATTTTTATCAGGTCACAGTGATGTCGTTGCCGGACTTGCTGTTGTCAATGACGAAGACTTAGCGAAAAGATTAGGCTTTTTGCAAAATGGGTTTGGTGCCATCTTAGGTGTTCAAGATGCATGGCTTGTATTAAGAGGCATTAAGACGCTGCACGTTCGTCTGGAACAATCACAAAAATCAGCTATGAAACTAGCGGAATATTTAGATGCTCATCCGCTTGTTGAAAAAGTTCATTATCCAGGGCTTGAAAGCCATCCGCAATATCAAATCCAGAAAGACCAAGCTGGTGGCCCGGGAGCTGTCTTATCCTTCGAATTGGCGAATGAAGATGCACTAAGAACCTTTCTTGCGAATGTAAAAATCCCTGTATTCGCTGTCAGCCTTGGCGCGGTTGAGTCAATTCTTTCTTATCCGGCAAAGATGTCGCATGCGGCAATGCCACAAGCGGAGCGAGAAAAACGCGGCATTACCAATAGCCTTGTCCGCTTATCTGTTGGACTCGAAAATTCCGATGATTTGATCAAGGATTTTTCACAGGCCTTCCGCCATGTAGAACAAAAACAATTGGTGTTACAACAAGGAGATTCATAATGAGCTTTTTAGAAAAATTAAACAATCAAATCTTAATTGCAGATGGAGCCATAGGTACTCTCCTCTATTCATACGGAACGGATTGCTGTTTTGAGGAACTGAATCTGTCGCAGGCTGAACAAATTCAATCCATCCATAAAGCCTATATTGATGCCGGTGCCGACGTTATTCAAACAAATACCTATGCAGGGAATTATTTAAAGCTGCAGCGGTATGGACTAGAAGACTCGGTGAAGGAAATTAACAGTGCTGCTGTAAAGAATGCAAAACAAGCCGCACAAAATAATGCCTATGTGCTTGGGACGATGGGCGGCAATCGCGGTGTTAAACCTAACTCCATTTCAATCGAGGAGTTAAAGCGCAGCTTCCGCGAACAATTATATTGTTTATTACTCGAAGGCGTCGATGGCTTGTTATTGGAAACCTTTTACGACTTTGAAGAGCTTGAAACCATTCTCACGATAGCCCGAAAAGAAACGAAGCTGCCGATTATCGCCCAAGTTTCCCTCCAGGAGCCGGGAATTTTGCAAAATCAAATGCCAGTTAACGAGGCATTAACGAGGCTTGAAGGCCTTGGGGCAGATGTCATTGGTCTCAATTGCCGGCTCGGGCCGCATCATATGCTGCTCACACTTGAACAGATTGAACTTCCGAAGCATGCCTTTCTCTCCGCATATCCAAATGCCAGTCTTCCTGCCTATACGGACGGGAAATTTCACTATGAGGGCGATGCCGATTATTTTCGCCAGTCAGCACGTGCATTTCGAAATGAAGGGGTCCGCCTTCTCGGCGGCTGCTGCGGCACAACACCAGCGCACATTAGCGCCTTTGCATCAGAATTAAAGAATAGTGTCCCAATTACTGAAAAAATAGTAAAATTGAAACCAAAGAAGATTGTGGTTGAACCTTCTGCTGCTAAAAGGGATTATGCCCCACTTCAGGATATCGTGAAAGAAAGACCGTCTGTGATTGTAGAATTAGATCCGCCGCGGAAGCTGGATACAACGAAGTTTTTCGAAGGGGCTAAAGCGTTAAAAGAGGCTGGAATTGATTCGATCACACTTGCAGACAATTCGCTTGCGACCGTACGGATTTCAAATGAATCCCTCGGATACTTGGTGAAACAGGAATTGGGGGTTAGGCCGCTCATTCATATTTCCTGCCGCGACCGTAATATTATCGGCTTACAGTCCCATTTAATGGGATTGCACACACTTGGCTTGAATGATGTCCTTGCGATTACCGGTGATCCGGCAAGGGTCGGCGATTTTCCTGGTGCATCTTCCGTTTACGATGTGTCCTCATTTGAATTGATTCAAATGATTAGGCAGTTAAATGAAGGTCTTTCTTTTTCCGGAAAAGATTTGGGGCAAAAAACAGCCTTTAGCATTGCCGCTGCCTTTAACCCCAATGTCCGCTCGGTTGAAAAAGCGGTCAAACGGCTTGAGAAGAAAATCCATTATGGTGCCGATTACTTTATCTCCCAGCCTGTTTTTTCAGAGGAAAAATTGCTGGAAGTCTATGAACATACGAAACATTTAGATGCACCGATTTATATCGGCCTAATGCCGCTGATCAGCAGTAAAAATGCCGAGTTCCTTCATAATGAGGTACCAGGTATAAAAATCTCCGATTCGATTCGGGAGCGAATGGCGGGTTTGAATGATAACCCGCTTCAGGCTGCAAGAGAAGGAATTGAAATTACGAAGTCACTCATTGATGCAGCATTGGATTTATTTAACGGGATTTATTTAATTACACCATTTTTACGCTATGAGCTAACAACTGAACTGGCACTTTATGCTAGGAAGCGCGCTAGTGAACTGAGGGGGAACAGCTATGCCGAAAACACCATTTATTGATCAATTGAAAAAACGCATCCTTGTCATGGACGGTGCAATGGGAACGATGCTGCAGCGGGCAGAGCTTACGCCTGAAGATTTCGGCGGGGAACAATTTGATGGATGCAACGAAAACCTGAATTTAACCGCTCCTGCTGTAATTGCAAACATTCACCGGGAATACCTAGAAGCCGGTGCCGATATTATTGAGACGAATACGTTTGGGGCAACAAGCATTGTCCTTGATGAATATGAGTTAGGATTTAAAGCCTATGAGATTAATAAAATTGCTGCGATGATTGCGGTCAGGGAAGCGATGAAGGTGTCTAACGATGTTTGGCCCCGCTATGTCGCAGGATCAATGGGCCCGACAACGAAAACATTAAGTGTCACTGGCGGAACTACCTTTGACGCCCTTTCCGCTTCTTACGAAGAACAGGCGATTGGTTTGATTGACGGCGGTGTTGATTTGCTCCTGCTAGAAACGAGCCAAGACATGCTAAATGTGAAAGCGGGCTTTGTTGGGATTCAAAAGGCTTTTGAAAAAACAGGCAAAACGCTGCCGCTGTTCATTTCGGGAACAATCGAGCCGATGGGGACAACACTCGCGGGGCAGACGATCGAATCGTTTTATATTTCTATCGAGCATATGAATCCTGTGGCAGTTGGCTTGAACTGTGCAACAGGTCCGGAGTTCATGCAGGATCATGTCCGTTCGCTCGCGGGCCTCGCCTCCACTGCGGTTAGCTGCTATCCAAATGCGGGGCTGCCTGATGAAGAAGGACATTATCACGAAACACCGGAAACGCTTGCGAAAAAGCTTTCTGACTTTGCCGCACATGGCTGGCTGAACATTGTCGGCGGCTGCTGTGGTACGACACCTGAACATATTAAGGCAATTGCTGAAGCGATGAAAGATTTTCAGCCAAGGGAAGTCCGGCAATCCACTGCTCATATGGTTTCCGGTATTGAACCATTCATCTACGATGATCCAACTTTAAGACCAATCATGGTTGGAGAACGTACAAATGTGATCGGTTCACGGAAATTCAAACGGTTAATAACAGAGGGGAAATTTGAAGAGGCAGCAGAGGTTGCCCGGGCACAGGTCAAAGGCGGAGCACATGTAATTGATCTTTGCCTAGCAGATCCAGACCGGGAAGAGCTTGTGGATATGGAAAATTTCATTAAAGAAGTCGTCAAGAAAATTAAGGTACCACTTGTCATTGATTCAACAGATGAAAAAGTCATTGAAAGAGCACTGAAATATTCTCAAGGAAAAGCAATCATCAATTCAATAAATCTCGAAGATGGCGAGGAACGGTTTGAAGCGGTTGTACCTTTAATTCACCGCTACGGGGCAGCAGTTGTCGTTGGCACCATTGATGAAGTAGGGATGGGCGTTACCGCCGAGCGAAAACTGGAGATTGCCAAACGTTCTCGTGACCTGTTAGTAAATAAATATAAGCTTAAACCACAGGATTTGATTTTTGACCCATTAGTTTTTCCAGTCGGTACTGGTGATGAACAATATATCGGTTCCGCGAAAGCCACCGTCGAAGGAATCAGGCTCATTAAGGAACAGCTTCCGGGGGTACAAACGATCCTTGGGATTAGTAATGTATCTTTCGGACTGCCGCCAGTTGGACGGGAAATTTTGAATTCCGTGTTTCTTTATCATTGTACACAGGCCGGACTTGATTATGCGATTGTCAATACCGAGAAATTGGAGCGGTTTGCCTCAATTTCTAAGGAAGAAGTTCAATTAGCGGAAGCCCTGTTGTTTGAAACAACGGATGAAACGCTCGCGACCTTTACTGAATTTTATCGCGGCAAAAAGAAAGAGCCGAAAGTAACCGTTCCAAATATGAGCTTAGAAGAACGGCTTGCCTACTATGTCGTGGAGGGTACAAAAGAAGGCTTGCTGCCTGATTTAGACCTTGCGCTTGCGTCCTACCCTGCCCCGCTAGATATTATTAACGGACCGCTTATGGATGGTATGAAAGAGGTCGGCCGTCTATTCAATGACAATCAATTAATTGTCGCAGAAGTTCTTCAAAGTGCGGAAGTAATGAAAGCAGCTGTGTCTCATTTAGAGCCGCATATGGAAAAAGGCGATTTGTCTGCATCAAAGGGAAAAGTGATTTTAGCAACGGTAAAGGGCGACGTTCATGACATCGGAAAAAACCTAGTGGATATCATTCTTAGCAATAATGGCTATGATGTACATGATTTAGGAATTAAGGTTACCCCCACCGAGCTGGTGCAAGCAATTCGTGAGGAAAAACCTGATTTTGTCGGTCTTTCCGGTCTGCTGGTGAAATCGGCCCAGCAAATGGTTTTAACCGCACAGGATATGAAGGAAGCGGGAATCTCCTTGCCAATTTTAGTCGGCGGCGCTGCCCTTTCCCGAAAATTTACTGATACGAAAATTTCGAGGGAATATGATGGGCTTGTCCTTTATGCGAAGGATGCGATGACAGGACTATCACTTGCTAATCAACTGCAGTCACCTGAGGAACATCAAAAGCTGCTCGATGACCGAGAGGAAAGGCTTGCAGCTTTAGAAATCCCAAGGGAATTGCCAATCCGGCCAAGCGGGTCAGTGGCAGTGAAAGTGAAGCCTGCCATTTCCACTGAGGTGCCTGTCTTTACACCATTGGATACGAAAAGGCATATTTTGAGGTCCTATTCCCTTTCACATATTGAGCCGTATATCAATATGCAAATGCTTCTTGGGCACCATCTTGGCGTAAAAGGAAAAATTGCAAAATTACTCGCTGAACGGGACGAAAAGGCGGTAAAAATAAAAGAGGTTGTTGATCAATTGTTAGCGGATGCCACTGCGAATAATTGGATTACACCTGCGGCAGCTTATCAGTTTTTCCCGGCACAATCGGACGGAAACAAGGTTCATATCTATGACCCGGAAAATCCGGATGTCATTATTGAGACTTTTGATTTTCCACGGCAGGAATCCGCACCACATCTGTGTTTAGCAGATTTTTTAAAGTCGGTTGATAGCGGTGTGAAAGATTATGTTGGTTTCTTTACTGTAACCGCTGGAAGAGGCATTCGCGAAAAAGCCGACCAGTTGAAGGCTGAAGGTCGCTTTCTCGAATGTCACGCCCTCCAGTCTCTGGCATTAGAGACGGCTGAAGGCTTCGCGGAGTTGATTCACCGGCAAATGCGTGACCGCTGGGGCTTCCCGGATCCGCTTGATTTTTCGATGCAGGATCGTTTCGCCGCTCATTATCAAGGACAACGCTTTTCATTTGGTTACCCGGCATGTCCTGAATTAGAAGATCAGAAAAAGCTGTTCAAGCTCATTGGGCCTGAGGAAATTGGGATCCAGTTAACAGAGGGCTGTATGATGGAGCCGGAAGCATCCGTATCGGCGATTGTGTTTGCACATCCGGAAGCTAGGTATTTTAATGTGTTGAGATAAGTATTGATTATTCCGCGGAATTGGATTGTGAGATTCCGCGGACTTTTTTTGTTTGGGTATGGTTTTGGTGGGAATTAGTTTAGAGTTAAATGGATTTCCGCGGGTTTTGGTGATTATTCCGCGGACTTTTCCGTTTTTTCCGCGGGTTTTCCGATTTATTCCGCGAACTTTCCTATTTATTCCGCGGAAAGTCATGATAATTCCGCCAACTTTTAGATTTATTCCGCCAAACTTCATTTTTTCAGCACAAATACTATATTTCCTGATCTAATTCCATCAAATGTTTAACCGATTCCGCGGGATTTTCAATTAATTCCGCGGACTTTCTCATTTATTCCGCGGAAAATCATGGTATTCCCGCGAACATTTCTATTTATTCCGCAAGCGCCTCTATTTGTAAAGATTCCTTGACATTTTTCACTATATTCCTTATAGTTACCTAGGTAACTAATTATAGGAATTGGAGTGCACTATGATACGCCACGAATTATTTCATACTCTTCATCAGCTTTCACGTCAACTAACCAACAAGCTAAATGAAGCCTTAAAACCATTGGGACTATACAGTGCCCAGTGGGCAGTCATCTTTGTTCTCAAAAAAAGAGGGTCGCTTACCCAAAAAGAACTTTGTGATTATTTATTTGTTGAAGCCCCGCCAATGACCCGAACTATCCAACGGCTCGTCAAACAAGGCTATGTGAAGCAGGTTCCAGGTAAAGACAAACGGGAAAAACATGTTCAATTAACGGATGAAGCATTAAGGGAATACCCAAGGTGGGAAAATATAGTAAATGAAGTGAATCAAGGGTTACTGAAGGATTTTCCAGAGGCGTCACAAAAAGAACTTCTTAAACTACAAAACAGCTGGTTACAGCAAATTTTATAATAGGGGTGCATTGTATGAACAAACCAAAACTATGGACAAAGGATTTTATCAGTGTTTCCTTAAGTAACTTTTTTCTATTTTTAACTTTTTATATCCTGCTTGTAACACTTCCATCCTACGCAATGGATGAATTACATAGCAGTTCTTCTCTAGCAGGGCTCATGACAACAGTATTTTTACTTTCCGCCATCGTTTCACGCCCACTTGCCGGGCAATGGCTTGAACGTGGAAATCATAAAAAAGTATTGTTAACGGCGCTTATTCTTTTTGCAGGTGCCTCCCTTTTTTATTTTTTCCCAAAAACAATTAGTGGTTATCTTGTAGTCCGTCTATTACATGGGGTTGGCTTTGGTGTGGCAACAACGGCTGTGGGTACAATCGTAGCTGATATTATTCCAGCATCACGCAGGGGTGAAGGAATGGGCTATTTTGTTATGTCAACAAATATGGCAATGGTAATAGGACCATTTGTTGGCTTGTTGGCCATCCAACAGTGGGGATCCCAAATATTATTTATCCTCAGTGTCATTGTTGCTATTGGATCTTTAATTACCGGGCTAAGTGTTAAGCTCACGAAAACAGAACAACCTAATGAGATTAAGGTTTCTTCTTCTTTTTCATTCCGCAATCTTTTCGAAGCTTCTGCCGTTCCTATTGCAATTGTAGGCAGCTTCATGGCAATTGTTTATTCGGCACTTCTTTCATTTGTTTCCATTTATGCAAATGAAATTCACTTGGCAAACGTTGCTAGTCTGTTCTTTGTGGTCTATGCCATTGTATTATTACTTTCAAGACCATTTACAGGAAAATGGCTCGATCAATATGGACCAAATGTAATCAGCTTTCCGTGCATTGCCCTCTTTGCCATTGGGATGTTTGTTTTAAGTCAGAGCAACGGGGCAGTCACATTCCTTCTTTCAGCGGGAATGATTGGCTTGGGCTGGGGAACACTTTTTCCTACCTTTCAAACGATTGCCATTCAAGATGCAGAACCTAGAAAAAGAGGGCTGGCAACAGCAACCTTTTTATCCATCTATGATACCGGTATTGCACTAGGTTCTTTCATTGTCGGTATTATCGCAGTAAAAATGGATTATAGTACGCTATACTTCTTTTGTTCCTTCTATATTTTAATTGGAATGGTACTATATTATTTCCTTCATACAAAGAAGCGGAATTCTACAGTAACCGAAAAAAATCAACAGCAATCCAAAATACAAGAGATTTAACATTTAGTAAACAAACTCCTCCAAATGTTATATAATGGAATGAAACCAAATGGAGGAGTGATTTTCATGGCGAAATCCAATGCCAAGAAATTAAGAGAAAAACTCGCACGCGAAGGAAAAATCAATCCGGAAGCGAAGCGGAGTGAGTTTGTTTTTACAGACATGCGCACACGAATGACCAAGACGAAAAAGGATCATTTATTTCAGTTTAAACACAAGAACCATCATTCCCAGGACGGAAGTGATGGTTCTTTTTATTTTGCTGCTCATTTTTAATAAGCTGAAAATAATGCTTAATTGTTGCGCATTCCCAAAGTCTCAAAACAAGCAGTTCATTTTACATTCAACTTTTGTTAAGTTACGATGAAACTGTTAAATTACAAATGAATATGGAGGTTTTAGGGATGTTTGATGTTGTAGTGATTGGTGCTGGACCTACTGGTGCAAGCGCTGCCTTGTTTACGGCAAAAGCTGGAAAGCAGACATTGGTCATTGATAATGACAAGAGTGTTACAAAAAGGGCTTGGATTGAAAATCATTATGGTGTAGCAGAAATCAGCGGCCCAGACCTTATTGAAACTGGAAAAAAACAAGCTAGTAAATTTGGCGCCGAAATCGTTCAAGCGACTGTTACAAATGTTAGCAAAACAGACAATGGATTTAAAGTTGAAACCGATCAAAACGAGATTGAAGCAAAGCATGTCATTATGGCAACAGGCATGATGGCTGATCTAGCTGAAAAAATCGGCCTAACCACTAAGCCTGGCACAGAACCAAGAATTAAAACGATCCTTGATGTCGATGCTGCCGGAAAAACAAATATTGAAGGAATTTGGGCAGCCGGAACTATTGCAGGTGTGAGCATGCACACTATCATTACCGCAGGAGATGGTGCTAAGGTGGCCATCAATGTGATTAGTGAATTGAACGGTGAACGCTACGTCGATCATGATATTTTGAAATCGTAGAGAAGAATTTCACCAATATCTAAAAGAGACTCATTTGTAGTCTCTTTTTTTTACATAAAAACTATTAATTGACAAGGTCTTATCCTTCCTTTTAAAATTGCTTTATCTTGAATATAGAGAAAGGATCATGTAAACCGGTATTATCATTACAGGAACTACTAAGGAGAAATTTTATGATCAAACAAGACAATAATCTTAAGCTTGTTGTGACTGGTATCCTATTGGCCATTTTAATGTCGGCCATGGATAATACGATAGTCGCAACAGCGATGGGAACCATCGTTTCCGACCTGGGCGGCTTTGACAAATTTATTTGGGTAACATCTGCCTATATGGTAGCTGTTATGGCCGGAATGCCCATTTTTGGTAAACTCTCCGATATGTATGGACGGAAACGTTTTTTTATTTTTGGATTAGTCGTATTCCTCGTTGGTTCGGCCCTTTGCGGAATTGCCCAAACCATTATTCAATTAAGTGTCTTCCGTGCGATTCAGGGGATTGGCGGAGGGGCCCTCATGCCGATTGCCTTTACCATCGTTTTTGATATTTTCCCTCCAGAAAAACGAGGGAAGATGACTGGCTTACTTGGTGCTGTATTCGGGGCATCCAGTGTATTAGGACCGTTACTTGGTGCCTACATAACAGACTATATTAGCTGGCATTGGATTTTCTATGTAAATGTTCCGATTGGAATCATTTCGCTCATATTAATTGTTCGTTTTTATCATGAATCATTAAGCCATTCTAAGCAAAAGATTGACTGGGTTGGTGCTATTACGCTTATTATTTCTGTTGTCAGTTTAATGTTTGCCCTAGAACTCGGTGGAAAAGAATACGCTTGGGGCTCCGCTCAAATTCTGGCGTTATTCGCAAGCTTCTTCGTCTTTATTATTGCCTTTTTCATCGCGGAAATAAAGGCAGCCGAACCGATCTTGCCGCTTTGGCTGTTTAAGAAAAGATTGTTTGCGACCTCGCAAATCTTGGCCTTCCTTTACGGTGGTACCTTTATTATCCTTACCGTGTTTATTCCCATTTTTGTTCAGGGAGTTTACGGTGGTACCGCCAAAAATGCAGGGTTGATTTTGACACCAATGATGTTGGGATCTGTTGCAGGAAGTTCCGTTGGTGGAATCTTTTTAACCAAGACTTCATACCGTAACCTAATGTTGATTTCGATTGTTTCCTACGTTGTTGGGATGTTTTTCCTTGGTACTATGACAGTTGATACTGCCCGCTGGCTATTGACGCTATATATGATTCTTGTTGGCTTCGGGGTAGGTTTTTCATTTTCTTTATTACCTACTGCATCGATTCATAATTTGGAGCCGCAATATCGAGGCACAGCTAACTCTACCAACTCTTTCCTGCGTTCGTTTGGAATGACGCTTGGGGTGACGATATTCGGGACGATCCAGGGAAATGTATTTCAGGATAAATTGAAGGCCGCTTTCGCAGGCATGCAGGGTGGAGGTAATTTTAAGATGGGGGATCCGCGCGAAATTTTCCAAGCTAGCGAGCGCGCGAAGATTCCTGATTTTATTTTATCTAAAATTGTTCATGCGATGTCCGATTCGATTACCCATGCCTTCCTGCTGGCTTTGATACCTATAGCACTTGCTGCGGTAACGATCTTTTTTATGGGTAATGCCCGGGTTGTAGTTACTAAAAAGGAATCTTCTAAAAACTAAAATGAAATGCGGATGGCTTCTTGAGCTGGTCAATTCTCAAAGTCGAAATTTATACCTTCTTAATTCTTCAAGAATGCACCGGTCCATAAGTGGTCCGGTGCATTTATTTATTCTGCAAACTTTCCATCCAAAGTATAAAAAAAAGAACAAAAATTACTTAAAAAACCGAAAAAGGACGCCATAATCTGGTGTCCTTTCCCTTTAAAATAAAATTCCGATCGAAAAAAGCAGTTTTTTCGCAAAAAACTTACTAAATTACCACTTTTTATACCTCAAGATCCTTGCCTTCCTCAACGATATGGAACAGGAGGTGGGCTAAATGGTGAATCGGGCCGTATTCTTCTTCCTCTTCGTTTGTTTCCTCATTGAATTCCAGGTCATTTAGGAATAGTGCCATGAATTCGTAAAAATCCTTCAGCTGGAAAGAGTAGCAGGCAACCGGCTCTTCATTGTCCTCTTCATATTGCAAGACCATGTAGGAGAGGTCCCCATCAGCATCCTCCGCATCAAAAAAGACAAACAAGCCAATATTGGTGTCGAGCTCAAATAGATGTCTCGTTCCGCCTTCTGTTGCTTTATCAAACTCCTCCTGGTTGAGTTTCTGAATTTGCATGCTATCAACATTATCTTCTTGATGAAAACCTACGACAAATGATTTCATAATTCCTCCTTAAATCTCTTCCGAAATGAACAACACATGTCATTAGGATATCCATTATCATGTTGGTTTCATTCGTTTTAAATAAAAAATCACTATCAAGGAACAAATAATTTACATTCCAAGGGTATAAAAAAAACCCCTGACAATCAGGGATTTTTTTACTATCAACCTACAGGTGGGTAAATTGGCCGATCAGCTTGCGTATCGGAATAGGCTACATCATTAGAGACCTTTTGGCTTTTTACACCTGCATTTGCGGAAAAAACAACTAGCATTGAAACGGAAAATAATAATATAGCTAACTTTTTCATAGTAGACCTCCGGTTATTTTATTTAAATATTGAATTGCCTCATTCACCATTCCGTTTTCATGGTAATAATCTGAAAGCATTTTATAAAAACGGGTAAGTTCATCAGAGTTTTCATTTGTCTCTTCTAAATAAGGAATAACTTTTGTTTCTAAATATTTCAACGCCTTTTGCGGTGTTGCCATATGAAGTAAATAAAAGTCTGCCAAAAGTCGATATTCTTTATTTCCCAGCTCTTTTGATAAAGAATTTACTTCTTGAAGACACTCTTTTGCCTTCTCGAATGATTGAAGTGAATAATGGATCACCCCAATCGAGTATAAGGTTACAAGATAATGCTGGTTAAGGTTCGGCTGCAAAGCCAAACTTTTTTCATAATAATAAAGTGCTTCCTTTACATTCTTCATTTTGTTTTGCAAAAACCCCATGTTATGGTAAATTTGCGGCAACATTTTTTCTTCTTTTAATAATTCTGCATTTCGGATTAAATGCTGAAAACATCCTTCCGCTTCTTCGGAAATATTGGATTGAGTATAATTAATCCCTAGCATCATCAGTGTGTGAAGAATTCGCAGGAAGTTGTGCTGATTCATAAAGATTTGCAGGGCCATTTTCCCAAAATGAATCGCATGACCTGTTTGCTCGAGTGAGCTTTTTACAAGTGCTCGATGATAAAGAAATTCCCCACTTGTCGTTTCATGATCATTTTCTGTATATAAGGTATCAAGTATGTCATCTGCATTTTTATACTGACCTTTTAAGATTAAGAATATCGCATTATAGTAGCGAAATAAATAGTTCTCATGTTGGGAAAAATTTTTCTTTTGCTTGTATAATAAATCTCTTTGAGCAGCTGCTTCTTCAAATAAACCCTTGAATAATAGATATCTATACTTATATAATTCGCAAATATAAAAATGTTTTGAGAAGGGGATGAGATGTTCAATATTCTTTAATTTCTGATAGGTTTCATCTATTTCATCCTTCAGATAAAAATTGATATTACCGTTAAGTTCTCTTAAGAGGATTTTGATCTGTTCCTCCTTTTCTTCCATCTCTTCTATGCTGATCCTTAACCGTTCTAGTAATAACGAAATCGTTTCCTCGTTGGCTTCCTTTGAGTTGTTCTCTATTTTGCTTAAATGTGGGACAGAACAGATCCCTTTTGCCAGCTCCGTCTGTGTCATGCCTTTTTGTGTCCGATAGAATTTGATCAAAGCTCCGAATTCCATAATCCCACCAGCTAGCCTTTCGTTTTTTACCATTTTACTACAATAGATTTTTTTTACAATATTTTCTGAATATTTTTCCATATACTTAGTACAATCTACTCAATTAAGCAGGAGAAAATTCCCGTTTGCTAGTTGGGAAAATTTTTGATTTTTATGAAAAAAACGATTAACTTATTTAAAAAAAGAAAAACCAGCCCCATTAAAAGGCTGGTAATCTAGAAATATTTCTTTTTCCAAAAAATGAATGCTGTTAAACTTGTTAAAAATGCAGAAATGACAAGCGGTATTGCATAGGAATGTGTCGCATGCTGGAAGGGAATATCGACGTTCATTCCGTAAAAGCTCGCCACCATCGTTGGGAAAGACAAAATAATCGTGATCGAGGTTAAAAACTTCATGACAATGTTCAAGTTATTGGAAATGATTGAGGCAAAGGCGTTCATCATCCCGCTTAAGATGGAACGATAGGTTTCGGCCATCTCAATTGCCTGTGTGATTTCAATAATAACATCCTCTAATAATTCCTTGTCTTCCTCATACATTTTTAAATAGTTAAAGCGGAGAATTTTATCGAGTACAACCTTATTTGACCGTAAAGAGGTTGTAAAATAAACTAAACTTTTCTCTAACGCAAGAAACGCATATAGTTCTTTATTTTTCAAGGATTGGTGAACTTCACGTTCAATTTCATTCGTTTTCTTATTGATTTGCTTTAAATATCGTAGGTAAAAGGATGAAATGACAAACAGAATCTGGAGAGCAAATCTTGTCTTTTTAAATGTAAAGAACTCTTTGACTCGGTTTTTTCGGAATTCTTCTAAAATAGGTGTATCTTTTAATGAAACAGTAATAATACATTCATCTGTCAAAATAATGCCAATTGGTATTGTCTCATAAACGGTGAGTCCTGATTCGTCTTGGACGGTATATGGAAAGTCGACAATTATATAGATCCTTCCGTCATCCCGTTCAATCCTTGGACGTTCTTCATCATCCAGGGCATCTTTTATAATATCAACATCGACTTGCGCATCATTGGATACTTTATTAATTTCTTCTGACGTTGGAGCATACATGTTGACCCAGCAGCCTTTTGAAATCACATCAACTTTTTCTAACACCCTTACCTCGGTGCTTTTATAAATTTCTAACATGGCAATACCTCCTCACTACTTTGTTCGAGGAAGCCAACAACCTTTTCTAGAGTTGATATTCTTGCTATTCAATTCAATCCATTCAAAGACATTGACTTCCCTTCGCCTCTTGGGGTCCGGGTCTACGGAATAACTCAAAAATATCAACTCCCTCTTCGCTTTTTTTTATCCTACCCTATCATAACCTCAATTTACCGAAAGTACAAAGGAGTTTTTTTAGAATTTATTTGTATCTTCAGGGAAATAGGGATTCAAATGAATTAATACTTCATGGATATTATCATTTTTATCCATCAGTTTTTGTTTGATGGTTTTCGCCAGATCATGCCCCTGCTTGATTGTGTTAAAATGATCGATGGAAATACGTAAATCAACTAATACATAATGACCATGCTCTCTTGCCCGAATGCGGTCAATCCGCTTTACTTCTTGAAACTCGTTAACAATGGCAATGTACTCCTGCAGTGTCTCTGTATTAATATTACGCTCAAGTAAGATATCAAATGCCTCTGTCAGCATTTCCTTCGCAATTTTAAAAATAAGAAAGGCGACAAAAATACTCGCGGCCTTGTCTCCGTATAGTAAGTATTGGATATCAAACCGGTCCCCGATAATTGAAATGAGTACCCCGATTGCTGCGGCAATGGATGCAACAATGTCTGCTTTATGGTCAAAAGCTATTGCCTCGATGGCCTTACTTTGATTTTGTTTGGCCACCCGGAGAGAGCTTCGGTATAAAATAATCTTGGTAATAAACGAGAATAGCGCGACCCACATCGCTAAGAAACTGGGTGATTCCACCTTGTGAAAGAGACCACTGACCCCTTCGTACGCAACATAAATGGCAACAAGTAAAAGCAGAATCCCGATAATTTCAGAAACGATTACCTCTGCCTTTCCATGTCCATATGGATGTTCTTTGTCAGCCGGTTTATTGGCAATTTTTATCACCAGCAAAACAATAACAGAAGCGAAAACATCGGCAGCAGAATGAATCCCGTCCGCGAAGACTGCATCACTCCGCCCATACCAGCCAATGATGATTTTTCCTAATGTAAGGATGATGTTACTAATTACACTAATCCAGGCCACCTTTTTAGCCAGCATTTCTCTCATTTCCATCGTAAATCACCCCTAAAAATCCCTCTAGAAATCATAGCAAATACAAACTAGATGGGTCTAGAGAAAAAGTCTTGCGCTGTCTAAGCAATGTTGACTACATACAAAAAAACTTCTTCATTCTTCATCCATGCTATTTTCTTTTTTCCTCATTTCTACTTCTTCCACAACAGAAATTCTGTTTATTTGGTCATGTAGATAATGGAATGCCTGATCTAATTCTTCACGTGTCGGAAATTCATTTTTTCGTTTCATAAATGTTTCACCTTTCAAATTTTATAGGAGTAATAATTTGAAAATAAGAAAAAATACCGTTGTAATGCTTATATTCAAAAGGAGGATGACATGATGGACAAAAAACGCGCAAATCCCAAGAAAGAATTAGCTGGAAGTTTTTATCATCCAAGTTATTATCAAGAAAAGGATACCTTATCCTCAGGACTTGCAACTACACATGAGCAGGTTAGCGACACGTATGCAGAAGGAGAAATAGGTGCCGTCATTGATGATGTAAATGGAAATGATATTACGATTCCGCAAAAAGGCTTTGAATGAGATAATTCATTAGGAAAACAGCTCTCAACCGAAAGCTGTTTTCTTTTTTTCCACTATCATTTCTCATCCTGATCAACATAAGGGTCGTGTTCATAGGCCGGCAGATCGCCAAAGCTTGTCATAATACCTTCTTCGTCTAGGGCATCCTCATACTTTTCATGCTGTGGATTTGGATATACCTTGATATCTTTTCCATACATATCATTACCGACAAAATTTTCATAGTCCTCAACATACCCGATATTTTCATCTGCTTCCACATACATATCTTGATAATCATCCTGTGGAAAGGCTAAATCTGATGGTGTATCAGATGTTCCCCATGCTGCCACGGTCTGCCAGGAGTCTTCGGCATCAAAACCAACGTTCTCATCCTTTTCGTCCATATCAAATTTTCCGAATGGCGGCATCAATACCCCCTCTTCCACCGGCCGATTATGAGAGGTAATTTGATCCTGGCTGTGCTCGATACAAAAGGTGGTATTAGGAAGGGCCTGTAACCGTTCTACAGGAATGTCTTTTCCGCACACATCACATTTCCCATATGTTCCATTTTCCATTGCCTCTAAAGCCCTGTTTATATTCCCCAACTGTGTTACATAATGCTCGTTTAAGGCAATATCCTTTTCACGTTCATATAATTCGGTGGCTTCATCGGCCGGATGGTTATCATAGCTCGATAACTCGCCCATTGATTCATGTGCATGTCCACGTTCCAATCCAAAATGGTCATTTTGTTCCAACCGTTCCTCCACTTCACCTTTTTCCTGCAACAATTGCAACCGTAACTCAGCTAACTGCTGTGTCGATAACATGCGCTAAACCCCTTTCATGGAAAAAGCGTAATCTATCTCACCATTTATTTTGATTTATTGTTTTTATCGTACCCTTATATTTTCATTTGTTTCACGCTTGATTATGTAATAAAGTGAAACTTCTATCGGTGGATGTTTTTCCCACCGATGGTTAGTTGAACCAATCAGGCTTTTACCGGCAGTTGATCACCCAATTATCCTTTTTAACAACAACGTCTTTAAGTGGGGGGCTTACTGCCCGTTAATGCGGGGAGAAAATTTAATTAATTCCATCAAAATCCTATCACATGTATCACAAGGAACCTGTATAAGAATTGCTTAGGCGTATATCTTAAGGATAATCACGACGATTAGAAACGAGGCGATTAGTGTGGTTAAAAGGCTGGTCCAGGGGAAAATAACATGAAATGGTGGCAGCTTTCTTTATTTGGCGTAGGCTGCACAATTGGCACAGGTTTCTTTCTTGGCTCGAGTTTAGCCATAAAAATGACAGGTCCAGCCATTTTAATTGCCTTCCTCCTTGCAGCCATTGGCACCTATTTTGTATTTGATGCCCTTTCCAAAATGACCTCACAAGAGCCGTTGGAGGGTGGTTTTCGGTCGTATGCAAAAAAAGCTTATGGACGCTGGGCGGGCTTTAGCTGCGGCTGGGTCTACTGGTGCTCAGAAGTGCTCATTATGGGCAGTCAGATGACTGCGCTCTCGATATTTTCACGTTTCTGGTTTCCCAAAATCCCTTTATGGATCTTTGCGACGATCTATGGGGTACTGGGAATAGCCGTTATTCTCATCGGTGTAAATCTATTGAACAAAATGGAAAATATTCTGGCCATCTTAAAAATTTCTGCGATCGTCATGTTTGTTATTATTGCTTCACTTGCTATTTTTGGCATCATTGATGGCGACAGGCCAATTCAATACCCAAACAGTAAAAAGGAATTAATTCCTGGCGGGATAAAAGGGCTATGGTCCGCGGTCATTTTTGCGTTCTATGCTTTTGGGGGAATCGAAATTTTGGGATTAATGGCCACGAAATTAAAGGACCCAAAAGAAGCACCAAAGGCCGGAAGGGTCATGTTGCTTATGCTCACAATCATCTATGTCCTTTCAATCGGTCTGGCTGTCATGATGGTGTCTTGGCATACATTCAATGCTAAAGAAAGCCCGTTTGTCATTGCCCTGGATGCCTACCATCTTTCGTTTGTGCCCCATTTTTTTAATGCTGCTTTAATCATTGCCGGTTTTTCGACGATGACTGCCTCCCTATATGGTGTTACAAGCGTTCTTGTAACCTTAGGGAAAGAAGGTGACGCCCCGGCCAGTTTTTCAAGGAAAGGGAAATTAAAGGTTCCCCTGCCAACATTAATCATGACGTTGTTAGGAATCACGGCATCTATTGTGTCAGCATTGGTTATGCCAAATCGAATTTATGAATATATCACGACAGCCGCTGGATTAATGCTGCTTTACAATTGGATCTTTATTCTTGCCTCTTCTAGAAAAATTCTAAAGTTAAGACTGAAGGAGAAATTGATGTATTCCACCGGGGCCATTTTTATCTTAATTGCCGTAACCGGAACATTGTTTCATGACACGAGCAGGCCGGGATTCTTTATTAGTTTAGCTTTTCTCGGCATAATTGGGATTATTACCTTTATCATGAACTTTAAATGGAAAAAGAAAAAGAGTAAAGTACTCAAGCCATGGCCGACGGCATGAAAAATCCGGCGAATGTCCCGCCGGATTTTTTTATTACCCAAATAGATTTTGAAATGCCTGCATCCCAAAGTAAATGCCGAAGCCAATCAAGGAAAGTCCGGATAAAAGAGAAATTCCAACAAGCCAATGGGAGGTTAAATAGTTGCGGGAACTGCTTGCCACACCTGCCATGGCAATATCCCATACCAAGAGCCCAATAAAAATAGCACTGCTATATAGCACCAATTGACTGGTATCATAGACCGCAGCTGTCTTCGCCAGAACTGAGCCGTAAATACCCAACCAAAAAAGGATGGTAAGTGGATTTGAGATGGACATCAAGAAGCCTGAAAAAAATGATTTGATCAACGGCTCCTTGCTCCTTGCGTACTCTAAATGGATCTTTCCTGCATTCATGAATGTTTCTACACCGGTGTACATCAAAACAAAACAGCCAAAAAACCAGAGAAAGGTTTGCATAAATGCCGTTTCAAGAAACTGGACAACCCCTATGTAAACGATAAGCATATAGATCCCGTCGGCGACCACTGCCCCTACCCCAATAAGCCAGGAGTGCATAAACCCATTTCTGATTCCCCTATCAATTTGGGCCGCATTAATCGGGCCAATCGGAGCCGCCAGCGACAACCCAAGTAAAATATAGCTTAAAAATACATTCATGATTATCTCTCCCCAAACCGTAAATAGGTGCTTGTCTATTCATTTCTATTCAGCTAGGGGAGTTTGTACCACAAAAAAAGAGCTTTCCGATTAGGAAAACTCAGGGAAAATTATTTGTTTGGTTCCGATACTTTTCTAAAATCAAGGCTGAACCCATCATCCTCCAGCGTATGATTAAGCAAATGGTGCCTTGTGATCGGCAGATTAAATGAATCAATATCGACAATATACTTAGGACGCTGTTTCGTTTCTTTATAAATCTTGCCGATATATTCGCCAATTAATCCGATTGCAATTAATTGCAGGCCGCCGATTAACCAAATAGAAGTAATCAAGGACGTCCAGCCCGTCTCGGTATTACCAAAAAATTTAAGTGCTAAAAAGTACCCACCGAAGACAAGACTCATGAAAAAGGAAACAAAACCCGTGACCAATACAAAACGGATTGGTGATATAGAAAAGGAGGTAATGCCATCAAAGGCAAAGCCGACCATTTTTTTAAAAGGATACTTCGTGACACCAGCATGCCTTTCTAAGCGATCGTAATACACCACATCCGAGCGAAAGCCCAACAGTGGAACAATCCCTCTTAAAAAAAGATTTACCTCACTAAACCGCTCTAATTCTTCCACTGCTCTTTTGCTCATTAACCGGAAATCCGCATGATTATAGACAAGGTCAACCCCCATCTTTTTCATTATTTTGTAAAACCCCTGGGCTGTGCTTCGTTTAAACAGCGTATCCGTGTCACGTCCTTTTCGGACACCATAAACAATTTCATATCCTTTATTGAACTTCAGGATAAACTCCCTGATGACGCTAATATCATCCTGCAGGTCAGCATCAATCGAAATCATACAATCGGATCGCTCTTTTGCTGTAAACAAACCAGCTAGTAAGGCATTTTGATGCCCCACATTCCGCGATAATTTTAAGCCGCGGACATATTCGTTCCGCAAGCCTTCTTTGTAAATCAACTCCCATGTACGATCCTTACTTCCGTCATCAACAAACAGGATTTTGCTTTGCCTCGAAACTAGCTCCTCAACCATCAGTTCTTTTAACAGCACCTGAAGCTGGTCGATAGTCTCTGGCAAAACGTCTTCCTCGTTATAGCATGGAACAACAATCGTAAGGACTGGTTCTATCATTGCTTACTACCCCCGATGTTTACAATGTCTTATATAAATAAATTTTCCATGCCGCCGTTTTCGATACAAACACTTTATCAAGCAATAATTTATTTTGCTCAGCATTGTCGATTGGTATCGCCGAAAATATATAACGGCCGCCCATATCCTTAAAAACTTCCATATTCAGTTCTAAATTTTTTAAGTGGCGTTTGGAATCCTTCTTGAGCATATATCTTTTCCCAAGCTGCGCTGTAAAAATATAACAGCGGCCGCCCCATTGATCAAAATATTTTCGAATGGTTTTATTTTTGGCTAATTCCTTTTCAATTATTTTCCTAAATTGATGTTTATAGCTTAATGGATAAAAATTATTGTAGGTATCAATTGTGTAAAAGCCGTTGTATTGGGCGACAGCTGGATGGAGTCCAATACTTGCAATCCGGTATTCGTCCTCCGGGAGAGCAATATGTTCTTTTATTTCGTAAAATAAATCCTCAGCGAAAAACGCTTTGACGGTTGGCTTGTCGTGATAAATGATTTCGTCATTACTTAACACTAAAAAAAAGATTTGCAAAACAATAAACCATTTCGCCATTTTCCCCCAGTCTACTCCCTGCATTGTAATAATTTTTAATGCAAGGGCAAAACCTGCATATATGACAAGCGGCCTTAAAAAATGGTAGCGGGCAAAATTAAACGTATCCATAAAGTGGAACTTTTTCGTTACTGGCAGCCAGCCTTCATAAAACCAAAAGGCATACCATAACGACAACAGAATATTAAGGAAGAATAAAAAGACGTATAATTTTTCCTGCCGCCAAAGTTTTTTCGAAAAAACAAAGTAAAGCGCAATAAAGGCTGTGGGCACAATGATGAAAGTATGTACCGTCATCACATGGTTGTGTCCAAGCAGGTAATTTTTTATAAAAAGTCGCACCGCGTGCCAAAAAGGCAATTGCGCATGAAAATATTCATCACGGCTATTTGGTTCACCTGAAAACAAGAACGAATAAACGAGCCTGTACTCCACCAGCATAAAAATGACTGTCATATATCCAATGGCTAGCAAAAAGCGAAGATTCCACCCCCTGCCCCTCAAAACATCCCAAAGCCATACTATCCCGATTGCACTTAGGAAAAAGAAAAATCCTAACACGATGCTCGCATAAAACGGTATGATCGTGAATATTACATAATCCTTCCACGTTCCCTTTCCACTACGAATGTTAAGAAAGGCCCAAAGTACTAACGGCATTCCTAACGTGCTCAACATCCCTGAGGGCCAAAACGGTGTTAACGCAAATGCTAGGGCACTCCCGATCCGTATGATGAGCCATTTGTCACCGGAAAGCCAATGGTCCTTTAGCAGTAAATACATACCGAAGAATGCTACAATCCTTGTCAGTGCTTGGCTTAAGCCATAGGCAATCATGGTTGGGAATAGTGCATACAACCAGACAATAATGCTGTATTCTGTCCCAAAGGCATTTCTTGACAATTGTCCATTGATAATTTGTGGAATAACAGCATTTACGCTGCCGAATATTTCTCCACTTTTTGCTAACACCTTATACCACGCCAGGTTGGAATCTAAATTATCATGAACCCGGATATGGGCATTTTCCTGCAAAATAAATAGTGGAGAGAGATAGACCGCTAGAACAAGTAAAGCGAATAGGATCATTCTTCGCTCTTTTTTCTTTTCAATAACCACTCTTCTACACCTCATAATTCTTTTCTCAAAAGGGCATTCATTTTACATTTTGCAAATGGGCTGAAAATTATTCGTAATTTTGGCTGAAATCATGAAAGCACCAATATTATTAACGATCAAAAAAACCTTCCGGGAAGCCGGAAGGTTTTTTCATATTACTATTGCTTTGCAGTTGTATTGTTATAAACATTTAATAGTAGATCAAGTCTCTGGCTGCATTGAACAACGCTTGGATTAGAATACCCGTATTGGTGTGCTAAATAAATCATTTCCAATCTCGTCTTTTCGATATTCGACAATAGTGAATTCATACCAATATTCATGTTCTACCCCTCCTCCAATGTTGCACCTATAGATATGTTAATAACCATAATTTATTTGTTTTTCAAAAAAAAAACAAGTAAAAATATACGAATCTTTTGTGAACATTGACCTAGTCAAAAAAAACCATTCAAAAATCATGATTGTCAATACTTTTGTCAATAATAGGTAGTAAAAGAAAGGGGTGATGGTCGTGCCGAATAGAGTTTTTATAAGCTTTTTGCGATTGCCTCTTCTAGCTCGTATCCTATTAATCGCTTTACTTGTATTTTTGTCATTTGGTGTCTCTATTCACTTTTTAGAGCCTGAAACCTTTCCAACTATTTTTGATGGCATTTGGTGGGCGATTATTACGGCCTCCACAGTGGGGTATGGTGATTATGTACCAAATTCTTTTTTGGGCAGGCTGACAGCGTTAATTTTAATATTATTGGGGGTTGGATTTGTTTCCTCTTATTTTGGTACGCTGGCAGCAGCGGCTGTAACAAAACAAGATGCCTTTGCTGAAGGAAGAATCCCTTTTAAAGGCAACGGCCATATTATTATTATTGGCTGGAATGAGAGGTCAAAAGAGCTTATTAATAGACTGACAAATATGAATTATCCGCAAATGATTGTTTTAATTGATGAAACACTTGAAGCAAATCCGGTAAAGTCAAGATTTGTTCATTTTATTCAAGGAAAAGGCCATGTTGATGAAACGATTATCAAAAGTGATATTGAAAAGGCAGAAAAGGTGTTAATTACCGCTGACCGAGGAAATGATGAGCTGCAGGCTGATATGAATAGTATTCTAACCTTACTGACAATTAAAGGATTATGCACCCAGGTTAAATGCATCGTTGAAATTTTAACAGCTGAGCAGGTTGTCAATGCAATGAGGGCTGGTGCAGATGAAGTGATTCAATCCAATAAATTGACGAGTGTTTTTATGATTAACAGCCTGCATTCTAATGGGGATGGACTGCTATCAAATGTCATTCATCAATTACAGGAAAGCAGATTGACTTCTTCTTCTGTTACTGAAGATGTAATTGGAAAGACCTTTGGTGATCTATGCCAGGTATTATTATCAAACGGTTTCCTCTTGATAGGGATCAAGAGAGGGGAAGATACCATTCTGAATCCTGCTCTTACGTTTAAAATTGAAGAAAGCGATGAACTTTTAACTTTTAAATAACATTGTGTCTAAAATTTTTCAAATAGCCAGGCGGTGAGCCTGGCTTAGGTAACTTTGCTCTATTTTTGTGAAGATTTCCTTCAATGATTCCTTATTTAGTTACCTTTTCGAAAGGGCATCTAATTTTACTCGTCACTTTGAACGAAATACTCGTCTAATTATGAGATTTACTCGTCTATTATGACATTTTACTCGCATTTTACTCGTCAATCGCATTAACCGCCCATTTTTTTATCAAAAAAAGAGTGCGGACACCGCAAATGCGTCCGCACTCTTTTCACCTATATTACAGCCGTTTTTCAAGTTCTGCTTTCTTTTCTTCATATCCAGGCTTGCCTAATAATGCAAACATATTGACTTTATAAGCCTCTACCCCTGGCTGGTCAAATGGATTAACTCCAAGGAGGTAGCCGCTCATTGCACAGGCTTTCTCAAAGAAATAGACAAGGTAACCAAATGTATACTCATCCATCGCAGGAATCGTTACAATTAAGTTTGGCACACCGCCGTCTGTGTGGGCGAGCATGGTCCCTTCAAATGCTTTGTTATTCACAAAGTCAACTGTTTGTCCGGCTAAGTAATTCAAGCCATCTAAGTCATTCTCAACCGCTTCAATTTTCAGCTCATGACGAGGCTTTTCCACCTTAATAATGGTTTCAAACAAATCGCGGCGTCCTTCTTGAACATATTGTCCAAGTGAGTGAAGGTCTGTCGAAAAGTTTGCGGAAGAAGGATAAATTCCTTTTTGGTCCTTTCCTTCACTTTCCCCAAATAGCTGCTTCCACCATTCAGAAAAATATTGAAGTCCTGGCTCATAGTTGATCAGCATTTCAATCGTTTTTCCTTTATTGTAAAGCGCATTTCTAACAGCAGCATATTGGTAAGCAGCATTCTCTTCAAGCTCAGATGAACTATAGTCCTCCTGTGCCTGCCTAGCGCCATTCATCATCTTTTCAATGTCAGCGCCGCAAACGGCGATTGGCAGTAAGCCAACTGCTGTTAAAACAGAATAACGACCGCCGACATCATCCGGAATCACGAACGTTTCGTAGCCTTCTTCGTTTGATAGTGTTTTTAAAGCACCTCTTGCTTTATCCGTTGTTGCGTAAATGCGTTTGCGCGCTTCCTCAACGCCGTATTTTTCCTCAAGAAGCTTACGGAAAATACGGAAAGCAATCGCCGGTTCCGTTGTTGTTCCCGATTTAGAGATGACGTTAACAGAGAAATCCTTTCCATCAAGGAGTTCAATTACATCGTGCATATAGCTGGAACTAATATTGTTGCCGACAAAAATGATTTGTGGTGTACTGCGTTTTTCTTTTGGAAGGGCATTGTAAAAGCTGTGTGACAGCATTTCAATCGCAGCCTTTGCTCCCAGGTAGGAACCGCCAATTCCAATCACAAGGAGGACATCAGAATCTTCCTTAATTTTCGCAGCTGATTTTTGAATCCGAGAAAATTCCTCTTTGTCATAGTTGGTTGGAAGCTCGATCCAGCCCAAAAAGTCACTGCCGGCCCCAGTACCCTCGTTTAGAGAATGGTGGGCAACTTTTACAGCATCGCGTAGGTATGTAAGTTCATGTTCACCAAAAAAAGTGAGTGCTTTCGAGTAATCAAAACGAACATGTGTCATGAAATGATCCTCCAATTTTTTATTTACATTAACCACTTTAACGAATGACGGACAGATTATCAAGAAGGGCACCCTATTGTAAGCGCGCCCATTTTCGACAATTTTCTACTCTTTATAATGATGCCCGATAAATGGCTAAAACATCGTCACGATTTAACTTTGTAAAGTTACCAAACTCTCCATTTGCCATCGCGCGATCAGCCATTAAATCAAGCTTAGCATCATCAATATCATAATCAGCTAAACGGGAAGGTGCTTCAATCCTATTCCAAAATTCACGCAGCTTCCGGATTCCTTCGAGACCTGCTTCCACCAAACTCATACCCTCAGCCTTTACGCCGAATACCCTAACTGCTAGCTGTTTAAAGCGCTCAGGTTTCACGTGAAGGTTATGCTCCATCCAGTGTGGGAAAAGAATAGCCAGCCCGCCGCCATGCGGAATGTCATAGACTGCAGATACTGCATGCTCAAGATTGTGGGTTGCCCAGTCGCCGCGATAACCCATATTTAAAATACCGTTTAATGCCATGGTGCCGCTGTAGAGAATCGTTGCCCGGTGATCATAGTTTTCTAGATCTGCCAGCAATTTCGGCGCGGTTTCCATCACCGTGGTAAGCAACGATTCGCACATCCGATCCTGAAAGTCTGTATTTTCTTCAAGGTGAAAATAATGTTCCAGCACATGGGACATCATATCCACAATCCCATAAATCGTTTGATTTCTTGGTACAGTGAATGTATTAACAGGATCTAAAATAGAGAATTTCGGGAATGTCACGGCACTTCCCCAGCCATGTTTTTCATTTGTTTCCCAATTGGTGATGACCGAGCCGGCATTCATTTCTGAACCGGTTGCTGCGAGCGTCAATACCGTACCAAATGGAAGAGCTTCCTTGGCAAATGCTTTTTTCACGACAATATCCCAAGCATCGCCATCATATTTTGCTCCGGCTGCAATTAGCTTGGTGCAGTCAATAACACTGCCGCCGCCAACGGCTAAAAGGAATTCAATGCCTTCCTTTTTACAAATCTCCACCCCTTTACGGGCAGTAGAAATGCGGGGATTTGGCTCCACTCCGGAAAGTTCAAAAACTTCAGCACCGATTTCTTGTAAAAGCGAGGTTACTTTTTCATAAAGACCGCTTCGTTTAATGCTGCCGCCGCCATAAACGAGCAATACTTTCTTCCCATATTGAGGAATTTCTGTTTTTAACTGTTCGAGCTGACCTGTTCCAAAAATTAATTTTGTCGGATTCCAAAAAGTAAAATTTTGCACAACTAAACACCATCCTTTTCATTTTCCATTATTATTTATTATGCTTTTTTTTGCAAAAAGCAAGGTCTGAAAAAAAGTCCTTGCATCAAAATTAAAATTCAAGGACTTTTTTAAATGATAATAAATTTCGACTTTGAGATTTGTCCAGCTTCACGCTTGCGCTTTTTTTAAACCCAACCTCTAAATAACGACGCCTCAGCCAGTTTTCTTACTCCTACCATGTAGGCGGCTAACCGCATATTTACATGACATGATTGTGCGAGATCATAAATCTCATTGAAGGATTTGACAAGCTTTTCTTGTAATTTATCGGCTATCTCTTCTTCACTCCAATAATACCCTTGCTTATTTTGCACCCATTCAAAGTAAGAAACTGTGACACCGCCTGCTCCTGCCAATACATCAGGCACAAGCAATATTCCACGTTCTGTGAGAATGTTCGTTGCCTCAAGTGTCGTGGGCCCATTCGCTGCTTCGACCACAATACTTGCTTTAATGCTGCGGGCATTTTCAGCTGTAATTTGATTAGAAATCGCAGCAGGTACCAAAATATCACATTCTAATTCCAGTAGTTCTTGATTGGTAAGGACACCCTCAAATAAAGTGGTCACAGTCCCAAAGCTATCACGTCGATCCAATAGGTAATTAATATTTAAACCGTCCGGGTCATACAGGGCGCCATAAACATCGGAAATTCCAATGATAATCGCGCCTGCCTCATGCAAAAACTTTGCGATGTTGCTCCCGGCGTTACCAAATCCCTGAATAATCACACGAGCCCCTTTGATCGAAATACCGCGCTTTTTTGCCGCTTCTTCGATACAAATGGTTACACCCTTTGCGCCTGCTTTTTCCCGACCTTCTGATCCCCCCAGCACAAGTGGTTTCCCCGTGATAAAACCGGGGGAGTCATTCTGCCGTAGACGACTGTATTCATCTAACATCCATGCCATAATTTGCGAATTGGTATACATATCCGGTGCCGGGATATCTTTAGTGGGACCGACAATTTGGCTAATAGCCCGAACATAACCCCGGCTTAACCGTTCCAGTTCACCAAATGACATCGTTCTTGGGTTACAAATAATACCGCCCTTTCCTCCCCCGAAAGGTAAATCCGCAATTCCGCATTTCATGCTCATCCACATCGATAATGCCTTGACTTCCTCTTCACTTACCCGAGGATGAAAGCGGACACCGCCCATTGTTGGTCCAATTGCATCATTATGCTGGGCGCGAAAACCAGAGAAGACTTTCGTTGAACCATCATCCATGCGAACAGGAATCCTGACACTGACTGTTTTCAAAGGTTCTTTTAATAAATGATACATATCTAGGTTATACCCTAGTTTTTTTAATGCATCATGAATCACAATCTGCGTTGATGTAAGAAGGTTTACTATTTCTTTTTTCTTTCCATCTCCATCAGTACTCCCCATTTTTGCACCCCTAGTTATTATGAAAATTTATCCCAATACTTTATTAATCCGCTCAATGGCCCAATCTAATTCCTCTTTGCTGATGACAAGCGGTGGCGCAAAACGAATCACCGTGTCATGCGTTTCTTTACACAATAGCCCATAGTCTTTTAATTGTTCGCAATATTCGCGGGCAGGCTCAGTCAGTTCAACTCCAATAAACAATCCTCGTCCGCGGACTTCCCTGATTTTAGGGTTTTTGATTTCTTTTAATTTACTGATAAAATACTCCCCAAGCTCTAGGGACCTTTCAGCAAGCTTTTCATTTACAAGTACATCAAGAGCGGCGATGGAAACGGCGCAGGCCATTGGATTTCCTCCAAATGTAGAACCGTGGGAACCCGGATTAAATACGCCTAAAATGTCCTTGTTGGCAACCACACAAGAGATTGGGAACACACCTCCGCCAAGTGCCTTTCCAAGGATATACATATCCGGCTCAATACCTTCCCACTCACAGGCAAACATTTTTCCAGTACGTGCCAAACCTGCTTGGATTTCATCGGCAATAAAGAGGACATTGTTCTCTTTACATAGATCCAATGCTGCCTTGATAAAGCCTTCAGGCGGAATGACAATCCCCGCTTCCCCTTGAATGGGCTCAATTAAAAAGGCCGCCGTGTTAGGCGTAATCGCTGCCTTCAATGCCTCTAAATCACCGTACGGAATGAGCTTAATGCCTGGAAGCATCGGGCCAAATCCCCGTTTATATTCTGCATCGGATGATAACGAAACCGCTGTCATTGTCCGTCCATGGAAATTTCCAACACAAGCGATAATTTCTGCCTGGTCCTCAGCCACACCTTTAACGTCATAACTCCAGCGACGTGCTGCCTTAACAGCTGTTTCAACAGCCTCTGCACCAGTATTCATCGGTAATACCATTTCTTTCTTCGCTAATTGACAGACCTTTTCATACCAAGGGCCAAGCTGGTCATTATGAAATGCACGTGAAGTTAACGTAACCTTATCTGCTTGATCCTTTAATGCTTGAATAATTTTGGGATGGCGGTGTCCTTGGTTAACAGCGGAGTACGCACTAAGCATGTCCATGTATTTGCTGCCTTCAGGATCTTCTACCCAAACACCTTCAGCACGTGAGATGACAATTGGCAGTGGATGATAATTATTGGCACCATATTTTTCCGTTTTTTTAATTAATTCGTTTGTATTAATATTGGTCGGCATGAATGTTTTCTCCATTTCATTCCTTGGATTTATGTATTGTCAATACTATTGTAGCCGAGCTAGAAAAAAGAATGAACACTTCGACCAAACTTTTTTTTGAAATAAAAAAAGCCTGCACCTAACAGGTCACAGGCTTCAATTTTATTATTTTTTAATTTCTTCACGTTGTGATTGATCAATCCACTCTTGAAGCTTATCTTTTAATGTGTTAAATCCTTGTTGGCCTTCTGCTTCAGGAATAATCGCTGCCGCAATGCGTTTACGAGGCTTCTTTGGTTTTGCAGCCTGTTGAACAGGAGCTTCTTCAGTTGCACGGATAGAAAGGCCAATTTTTCCAGCACCTTCATCGATAGATAAGACCTTAACTTTAATTTCATCGCCAACTTTTAGGTGTTCATTAATATCTTTAACATATCCGTGCGTGATTTCTGAAATATGGACAAGACCTTGTGTATTTTCGTCAAGTGCAACAAACGCACCGTACGGCTGAATTCCTGTTACTTTACCTGTTAATATACTTCCTGTTTCGATATTTTCTGTCATGAAAACACTCCTAAGTAAATAAATTATTTATCCCTAATATACGCATTAAAAGATTATATCATAATACATAGCTTTAATCAAAAAAGGATTTTTAATTAAAAAGGAACTACATTCGAATATTTCAAAAAACCTTAACATAATGTTCATAAAAGGAATAAAAGTAGGGGATTTTATCATGATATATTAATAGTGAGAAATTATCTTTTCAAATAGAGGTGAACAGTATGAATTCAATCGGCCACATCATTAAATCTAGCCGTGAAATGCTCAATATGACCCAAGAGGAATTGGCTCAAAAGGTAAGAGTAGGAGCGCATACAATCGAGAAGTATGAATCTGGAGAACAAATTCCAAGTACTCAGACAATCTTAAAGTTGTCCACTGTTCTAGATATCCCTGCTTCTGAGTTATTACAGCAAAACCATGTTCATACAAATTCCTCCATTAAGAATCCGTAAATTAATCCTAAGATGTAAAAGCGGTAAAATGTACCGATTTTTTATTTTTTAACTTTTTCTGTATAAAAGGGGGAAATTGTGGCAATCCTTAAGGTATAAGGCTTTCTAGTATTCCCCCTTTTTGAAGAGGACAACCAAATCGGTTTGTCCTCTTTTTTTTGTTTAGAATGTACAAGATTCATTCGCTTTGATTGCTAATAATTCTATTGCTATTTTTAGGCAGCTTTCCAATGGAATCACTTTTTCAAAAGAAAATTCGTAAATCGCTTGAATTCTCTTTGCCAGCTTAGTCGGATTATCTAATTCATGCAATGCCTGAATTGTATCCGCTATTTCCGTGTCATAGCCCCCATTTTTCAAGTGAAAGGGATCCCATTCATTTAAAACATCCACATACTGCAAATTAGTTTGAAGCTCTTTTCTCATTTTTTTATCTCCTATTATTTTTACATTTGATAAAAATATTTTATCATAAGAGTAAGCAAGTATGAAAATTGAGAAAGAAGGTGGGCGAATGACAATTTTTAATGAGAAGATTGACCGATTAAAAACATCATCAGTCAAATGGGAACTAACAAAGGAAATCTTTGGGGAAGCTGATTTGTGGCCAATGTGGGTAGCCGATATGGACTTTAAACCACCACAGGCCGTCATAGATGCCATCAAGAATCGGGTCGATCATGGGGTGTTCGGCTATACTTTTGTCCCGCCATCTGCAGCAGGGGCGCTTGTGGACTGGCTGTTAAAAAGACATCAATGGAAGGTAAACCAGTCATGGTTATTATATTGCAGCGGAGTGGTTCAAGCGATCAGTGCGGCCATCCAGTCGTTTACAGAAGAGGGGGATCGGGTGTTGCTTCAATCTCCAGTCTACACTCCTTTTTTCGAAATGATTAAAAAAAATAACAGAATAGTGGTAAATTCACCGTTAACACTTGTAAATGAAAAATACGAGATTGATTTTGCCAGCTTTGAAGAGTCATTACAACAGGGCTGTAAGCTGTTCTTGCTATGCAGCCCGCACAATCCCAGCGGCAGGGTTTGGACGAGAGAGGAGCTGTTGAAAATTGGCGAGCTTTGCCTAAAATATAATTGTCTCATTCTTTCAGATGAAATTCACTCTGATATCATCTACAAGGATTTTAAGCATATCCCGATTGCATCGTTAAGTTCCGATTTGTCTGAACGGGTAATTACCCTTATGGCACCGAGCAAAACCTTTAATCTTGCGGGGCTGCAGGCTTCGGCTGTCATTACTAAAAACGAAGGATTACGAAATCAATTTCATGAAACCTTATCGAGGCAAGGTGTTTTCTCATTAAATACTTTTGGGATGATCGGGATGGAAGCGGCCTACAGGGAAGGGGAGGCATGGCTAGAGGAGCTGATCGATTACTTGCAGGAAAACAAAGAATTTGTCCTTGATTTTCTAAAAGAGCACCTGCCAGAGATTAGCTGCGTCAAATCTGAAGGAACTTACCTCCTATGGCTTGATTGCCGGAAGCTGAATGTTACGGATGATGAACTACGTCAATTATTAATCGAGAAGGGAAAACTGGCACTCGAGCCAGGCACGAAATACGGCCCCGGTGGAGAAGGATTCGTCCGAATGAATATTGCCTGCCCAAGTGAAGATGTAAAAGAAGGGCTTGTTCGATTGAAGAGGGCACTGGAATAGGTGAGTTGATGCAACCCTCTTGAGGACAGTTTTCTTTGTGTCATTGAGATTTCTGTCCTCATGGGGCCTTCATGAGGACAGTTTGCTTGGTTTCTTCACTCTTTCTGTCCTCATGGGCCATTCATGAGGACAGTTTTTTAGAATTCTTCACTCTCATTGTCCTCATGATTCTATCTAATAATGGTTAACAGCTGTTGCAGAATTTGCTCTGCTGGCATTAGCGCATCCCCGCCTCCTTGGGCAAAAGAACCGTTTCCCCCGCCCTTGCCGTTTATTAAAGGCAAAACTTCCCCAATAAGTTTTTTCATATTTTCCGTTCTAGCGGCACCTCGGGCACCGACTAGCTGCAATCGGGTTTCATTTGTCGATACAAACATTACCATCGCTGCATCATCTTCAGCGATGACGAGCCGGGCCAGCTTCTGAAGCTCTTGAATGGTCCGATTATGAAATACCTCAGCCACAATTTGATTACTTCTTGCCAACAACTCCTTAGCCTCATATTGGAGCAAACTTTCTTTTGTTTGCTCAAGTGCCTTCTCTAAGCGTTTTCCATTTTCCAGCAGCCTTATTACCGCCTGCTCCATTTCCTTTTCTGGGGCATTGAGCAGCTTCGTTAATCCAAGTAGTAACCTTTGCTTGTCCCCTAAAAGGTTACTCACCCGATTGCCACAGGCAAATTGAACCCGAACCTTTTTCCTTTGTCTTTCCCAATCCAATATTTTTATCGCACGAACTTCACCGGTTGCTTTCGGGTGGGTCCCGCCGCATCCGTTATAATCGAAGTCAGGAATAATGACAAGCCGAATGTCCTCTTTTACCTTCGTTTCTTTTCTTAAGGCAAATTGGGATAACTCTTCCTCTGATACCCATTTAGTTTCAATCGGCCTGTTCTCTAAAATAATGGTGTTTGCCAGTTCCTCTACCTTCTCAACTTCTGAGGTTGTTAGATTTTCCGTTTCGAGATCTATGGTCAGGTTTTCTTCACCTAAATGAAAACCAACCGTATTGTAATCAAATAATTGCTCAAAGGCAGCTGATAAAATATGCTGTCCTGCGTGCTGCTGCATATGATCAAATCGTCGTTCCCAATCAATGATACCGGTTACCTCTATTTTGATGTCCGGTATCGGACTTTCAAGGTAATGGCGAATCTGCCCATCCATTTCTTCTACATTCACGACTTTTCTTTCCGCAATTGTGCCTGTATCATACGGCTGCCCACCACCCGTTGGATAGAAGGCGGTTTGGTCTAACACGACATAGCAATTGCCATCATCATCTTTTTCTTGCTTCAAGATGTGAGCTGTAAAAGTTCGTATGTAAGCATCCTGATAATACAGTTTGTTCTTCATTGCCAATCCACCTCGATTGCATTTTATGTGTTGAACATATTGTCCGAAAGATTTGTTATGAAATCAAGGTAAAAATAGAAAAACCCGTCCTTCTTTACAGAACAGGTTCTGAATATTTAAGTTTTACAGCATAAATTATTTCTTGTCTTTCTTCCGCTGACCGAAAGTCGTAGGTGTTTGTCCCTGTGGAAATCCGCCCATTCCTTGAGGGAAGCCAGTTTGTTGCTGTCCACCCATCATTTGCGGGAATCCTTGTTGCCCCATGCCTCCCATTTGTGGAAAACCGTGTTGGAATCCGCCCATCTGTGGATAGCCGCCCATCTGTGGATAGCCGCCCATTTGTGGATAGCCGTGTTGATAGCCGCCCATCGCTTGCGGGTAGCCATGGTATGGATATCCTCCCATTTGTGGATAGCCTGGCTGTTGGAGTCCGCCCATCATTTGCGGAAAGCCCATTTGTTGTCCAGGAAAACCGCCAAATTGTCTTTTTTCCATTTCATTCTCCTCCTTACATTCTCCCTGTTAGTGTATGTACCTCTTTTCGGATAAGCATAGATTCATACCCATGGGAATGAAAAAAATTATCAAAAAAGAAAAAGCCATCCCAATTAAATGGACGACCTTTGCATTTTATTCTTTTTCGTCTTGTGCCTTCTTTTGGCCTGCTTTTTTGTCTTTTGAAATTTCCCCGCAGGCGATTCTTTTTCCTGCATCCCCAGCCGGCTGGCTCATACCATCATCTTTCCCTTCATGAACCACAATTGAGGTGCCTTCTTTTGTAAAAAGTGATTTTTTCCCGTCCTTTAAGGTGACGTTGGGAGCCATTAAGTCTGCCTTAACCGACCCATCATCCCCGACAATTAAATTCGGCAGGTCTCCAGCATGGGCACCTTTAGGGTGAAGCAGGCCATGTTCTTTTTTTTCAGGGTTAAAATGGTTTCCCGCGGACTTAAAGTCAGGTGCCTCACATTTTCCAACTTCGTGAAAATGGATGGCATGTTCTCCAGCCGGGAGCCCCTTCAAATTCACTGTCATTTTAACACCGCTGGACTGCTCACCTAATGTTACGGTTCCTAGCGAATCACCTACAGCATTAAACATTTCTACATCCAATTTTTTAACTTCCTTTTCCATACACCCTGTAAGTATGAGAAGCGGAATAATTATCCAGCTTTTCTTCATATGTATTCCCCTTACTATAGACAATTTGCCTTTAGTATGGACAAACAAACAACCGCCTATTCAAAATCCTGAGGGAGAACAAATGAAAAAAAGGAACAGCTGTTGTTAACTGTCCCTTTGAGTAAAATGATTATTTTTTATTTGTTCCTCTAATTCTTTTGCCTTTAGCGCTTCCCGCTTAGAAATTTTTATGATGAAGCGCATGGTAAAAAAGGCGGCAATCATAAAAATAGTTAAGCTAATGACAGCCGGTATATATTCTGATTTATCTTCAGGAAAGTACAAAAACAAAGCAAGTACTGACGGTTGAAACATTTTTCTTCTCCCTTTCTTTTAAAGGAATTGCTCTAATTATTATAGCAACAAAAAACATTTCACACCAATGAAATCATTCAGAGTGGATTTGCTTATTTTAAAACTTTAACCTTTTTAATGATAACATCTGTTTCCGGTTTGTCTTGGGCACCTACAGGGGTGTCAGCAATCTTATCAACAATGTCCATCCCCTCAATTACCTGGCCAAACACTGTATGTCGGTGGTCAAGCCATGGTGTACCGCCATTTTGATCATAGGCATCAACGATTTCCTTCGGATAACCGGCTTTTTCCATTTCCGCCTTCATCGATGGATCGAGTGATGTTTTTTGAACAATAAAGAACTGACTGCCGTTCGTATTTGCACCCGAATTTGCCATTGACAAGGCACCGCGAAGATTAAAAAGGTTTTTTGAGAATTCATCTTCAAACGGCTTTCCCCATACACTTTCGCCGCCGGTTCCGTTTCCGTTCGGATCCCCGCCCTGAATCATGAAGTCTTTTATGACGCGATGAAAAATAAGACCATCATAATATCCTTCTTCACCATGCTTTACAAAGTTTTCAACGGCTTTTGGCGCATTTTCAGGAAATAATTTGATCTTAATCGTTCCCATGGATGTTTCCATTTCCACTAGTTTCTCATTTTCTGAAACCTCTGAAGATAGCTGCGGATAGACAGCATTTGTCACTGTTTTTTCTCCTTCCTTCTGCTCAGTTTTTGGCGCAGCAGTTTTTGTTTTCGATGTTGTTTCATCGTTCTTTGAGCTTGTCCCACATGCTGCCAATACTAGAACAATTGTTAATAAGGTAAATAGTATTTTCAAATTCTTTCTCATATATAATCCCTCCATTTTTACACTTTAACCGAAATTTCGTTTTTTTGCACTTTGTTTTTCATTTAGACTTTTTTCTTATAAAATGAAAGATAGAAAAAAATAAATGCAGGCAGGAGTGGTTTTGTGGCAGAATTACAGGTTGGTCAAGTTGTAACTGCGATTTATAAAACAGGAAAATATATCGGTGAAATAACTGAGGAACGCCCGCAGCATTACCTAGTTAGAGTGTTGGCAGTCATGAAACATCCGATGCAAGGGGATTTGCACAGTCCAAAAGAGGCTGATGTGCTTATTTTTCATGAAAGGCGAGCCCTTAGCTTCAGGGAGCAAGCCAATATTCCAAAACAAATGGTTAAACCGTTTGAAAATAAAGTCCCGGATTATCTGGAATCACTAAAGGAAGCCGTGGACAAGATGAAAAAAGAGCTGGCAGAGACTCCTACACAATGGGCTGAAATGAGCATAAGATCATTGGAATCATTAGAGAAGGATTACAAATTTTAAGCAGATTTAAGGCCAAATCAGTCTGAATGATTTGGCCTTTTATGCTAATTCATTTAATAGCTTCGAAAAATCAATCCGATCACCAATCGTCGTTGGTTTTGGTTTTTCCAAATAGCGTTTATCCTTTTCAACGAGTTTGAATATATTATAGGTAGTCATGGCATCATCCAGTGCCCGGTGATGTCTGCCTGTCCCTTCCTTACCATATTCCTGTACAGCTTTCCAAAGACCTGTTTGATTTTGATCGCCAAAGAACCGTTTATATTCCATTGATAAATCTAATTCGGCACCATGAAACGGAAAATCAGCACCAGCCATCAAACAATTATGCCGGAGTACCTTCATATCCATATTTCCCCAAGTAACAATAGTCGTTTCAACATTATCTTTTTTGAACTCCGCTAATTTTTTTATCAGTTCATAAATAGATAACCCCTTGTCAACCTGCTGCTGTGATATATGTAGGAATGATTTGCAGCGTTCTGATAATTTCGGGAACTTTAATGGAGTAACATAGGATGAGAATTGTTCTGTTACCTGATCGTCAACGACTGCCACAATTCCAACCTCGATAATTTCCGCAAAAAAGTCTTTCATCCGAACATTTCGTTCAGGCATTGTGAACTCAAAATCAATAAATAAATATTGCCGCCTTGCTCTCATCATTTCACCACCTTTTCTTTTCCTTCTTACTACCATTATATAAAGAAACCTGTACAAAAAATTGTGCTTTTTTTCTATTTTTTTATATATAACATTATAACACGAAATCTATGTAAATTTTTTAAATTTTTGTACAATTAACTTAATAAAGGAATGGAAAAAATATCCCATTCCACTCACTTATTTTTTAAGTTTAATAACTGCTATTGTACATCTTGAAACACAGATAAGTCGATCTTGCTCATCGGTGATTTTAATATCCCAAACCATCGTTGATTTTCCTTGATGCAGGACAGTTCCTACTGCCGTGACAACCCCTTCTGTTTTTGGACGAACATGGTTGGCATTAATTTCTAACCCGGCAACGCCTTCCGTTTCTTTATCCACCAGTTCATATGCACCAACACTTGCAACCGTCTCCGCTAAGGCAACGGATGCACCACCGTGTAATAGGCCAAACGGTTGTTTCGTCCGTTCATCTACTGGCATTGCAGCAATGACCTTCCCTTTTTCTATATGGGTTATCTCAATCCCCAGTGCCTCAACTAAGGTATCCTTGATCATTTCCATCCCTCCGTTATGTATCTGTTTCCCTTTTAACCTATTCTCCACTTTTGGAGAATTTTCCTTTATTTATCTAAATTTTCACTTCTACTGGTTAAATCGACGCCACTTTTCCATAAAAAAAACAGCCGCAAGAGCTGTTTTTAACATTGTAGTTAATAGTATCCTGGATAACCCATTGGCGGGTATCCCATTGGTGGATAACCTATACCAGGGTAGCCGTAAAATGGCCGCGATGCAAAAGAAGCACCTAATCCGCCTCCAATTAAACCGCCTAGAAAGCTAAGCCCACCTATCGCTAACGGCCAACCAAGAAAACCAACAAACCTTTGATCCTGTACCGGGTACGAATTTCGATATGGATACGGGCTTTGATAAGGGTACATGCCGCACAACCTCCTTTTTTCTACGATACTTGCCTACACTATTTCATATGCAAGAATGATGGGTTTGGAGTGGGCTTTAAACGGTTTAAAAGCTTCCGGACAAGTCCGGAAGCTTTACTCATTATTTTTTCCCAATTGGCTCAAATCGTTCCACAAACAATGCTAGTGTGCGGGTCATAACCCCTGTGGCGCCTGCTGGGCCGAGATCGTACGCCTTTCCGGATGTGGCCGTTCCGGCAATATCTAAATGAACCCATGGTGTGCCTTCAGCAAACTCACCAATAAAGGCACCGGCAACAAGTGCATGACCTTCACTGCCCGGTGAATTATTTAAATCGGCGACTTTACTGTTTCTTACACGCTCTTTTTCCGTTTCAAACAATGGCAAAAGCCACATTTGCTCCCCTGCTTCCACCGCTGCACCATGAACTTGTTCATATAATGCTTCATGGTTTGTCATCGCACCAGTCGTATGCAGTCCAAGTGCCGTGATCACCCCGCCTGTTAAGGTCGCAACATCGACTAAATAATCAGCGCCATGATGCTTTGCATAGGTAACGGCATCAGCCAGTACGAGACGTCCTTCTGCATCGGTGTTTAACACCTCAATGGTCTTCCCGCTCATCGACGTAATCACGTCATCCGGCTTAAATGCGCCCCCGCTAATCATATTATCTGTTGACGGGATAACAGCGACCACATTTTGCTCAGGCCTTGTTTCGCCGATAATTTCCATGGCACCAAGAACAGCGGCCGCACCTCCCATATCTGTCTTCATGCCAACGATGCCGGCTTTTGTCTTAATAGAATAACCACCCGTATCAAAGGTAATCCCTTTTCCAACTAAACCGATAACATCTTTCCATTCATCTTTTCCTTGATATTTCAAAACAATCATCTTTGGCGGCTCAACAGATCCTTGGTTAACAGCAAGGAATGCACCCATCCCCAGCTTTTCGATTTCTGCTTTATCGAGAATTTCCACCTCAAAATCATACTTTGCCGCAAGCTCAGATGCATATTTGGCCATAGCTGTTGCCGTGAGCATGTTCCCCGGAATATTCACAAGGGTTCGTGCAGAATTCGTTCCCTTTCCAAAAACATAGCCAACCGACAGTGATATTTGAACATCCTCTACATCCATTGCCTCACTATAAACGGTCACTTGCTCAATTCTCTTTTCCGGCACATTCGATTTTTGCCGATAGCCATCGAATTGGTAGGTTGAAAGCGCAAATGATTCACCTATAGCGTGTGCTGCATCTAAGCCATCCAATTCCTCTGAAATGAAAGAATCTAAATAAATAGCTGTTTCTTCAAGCTTACTTGTTTTTACTTCCTTAAAAAGCTTGCCAAGTGCCTCTTTTAGTTTATCAAAGGATAATTCCTTTTCCTTACCAAGACCAACAAACCAAATTCGTTTTGCTCCGACTTTCCCAAAGCTATGTACTTTACTGATACTTTTGAACTTAGCGGATAGATCGCCCGATTTAACCAGTTCTGTCAGCTGCCCATCAAACTTCTCATCAAGCATAGCCAATGATCCTGAAAATTTTTCCGGCTTATCATAAAGTCCGATGATTAAGCCTTCATGTTGCGCCGCTAACTCCCAGTCTTTTTTTACATGAAACATATTTACCCCACCTTTGTGTTATTCTTCTACATTATATCGAAAAAGATTATTTATTTCGACATTCTAATGATCTTCCATGTATAGCAGCAAATGGGGGAGCTTTGGCAAGTCCTCAACCTGCTCAAATGGTACACGATCGATTCTTTTTGGAAAAGTAGCCAGACATTCTTCGATAAAAGGATACACCATTTCTAAATCCAGTCCCCAGAACTTTGGACGATAGGCTTGCAGATAATCATGCGCCGTTTGCATCATCACACGTGCTCCCTTTACATTCCCATACTCATAATGGTAAATTGCCACACTCATCTGCAATAAACCTTTTAAAAATAGATTATCTTTTTCCGTCATCCACATTTCTTCGAGTAAATCGTGGCATGTATAATAATCCCCTTCATTGAAGCTGACAAAGAATTCATAGTATTCGATTGGGTAGTCATTCAGCAAAAAGGGCCCCCCTCATGATTAAGTTTCCTTCCAACACAATCCTACCATTTAATATAACGAAAAAAACAGGCATGCGGCCTGTTTCTCTATCTTTTTTCGGAACTTATATATTGTTGGCGAAATACCTGCAGTGTTTTATCTTCGTTTAATGCCTGTAATTGCTCCTCTGTAAGTTTCCCATTCCCATTTTCAACGACATAGACATCGACCTGCTTTTTCCCCCAATGTTTATAAACATCTTCAACGGTTTGATAATAAAGGTCTAATTCGTTACCCTTTATGGCCCCACCCTTATCAGCAACCACCCCATAGCCATACCCCGGAATAAAGAGGATGGTACCGATTGGAAAAACGTTTAAATCTGCTGCGACGGTAGAAAATAAATCACGTTTCACTTTTACACCCGAGTAGGTAATCCCGTATTCAGGATGGCCTTGCCTCTTTCCTGTCGATTCAAAACCGGCTGTATAGCCTGTGGCTGTCACTGTATGTTTTGGGTATTTGGACCAATCAAAAGCATCCTCTAGCAATGGCTGCGTTGTCCCAGAAACGGTTTCAGTTGATGTGATTGTTGACGCAAATTGAATAATAAGTGATTTTGCATTTACGCCGGATATGGATTGGAAGGTCGCTCCTAATGCCAAAAGAAAAAGGCAGGTCATAGCAAACCGCTTTGTCCAATTTTTCAATTTATTCATTTGAATTTTTCACTCCTCCCAAAATATTCATTCCCAATGTGCAGGGAATTATACAAAGAAGGTTAAAAAAAAGACCTTTACCTATGGTAAAAGCCTTAAAACATTTGGTATCCATTTTTCCGCAGAAGCTTAATCGTAAACCCGGCGGCGATTGCCCCTGCAAATCCACTGACTAAAATGAGAATATCTGCTGTTGCGAGCGAGCTGAGCCTTTGCCCCAGGTCTTGGAAGGCCGCATTGCTGTTTGTAAAATATTCACTAAAACTTACCTTATCTACTATTAAAATTGCCACAATCGGGTACACTATCGCCATAACCCATGACATTCGCAGGAGCATATTCAGGATAAATCCTATACCAAAAAATAATACAAAAAATAGCACGATTGATATGATTAAGACAACGATGCTCATTTGCACCCGAAATTCCCCCTTTATACATCAACACTTAGTGTACTGAATGTTGAAAAGGGAGTCAATAATATATGCATTTAATCGACAAAAAAAGCCCCTCGAAATTCTTTTCGAAGAAGCACTGTGTAACTAAATCCTATTCCTTTTTCTTGCCAGTTCCACCGCAGCAAGCACAGGTTTCCGAACCACCAAGCACTAATTGGAAATATCCATTTCCAGAACAATAATCGCAATTTTTCGTATCCACACTTTTCACTTTCATCCCCATCATCCCCTTGGAATTATTAACTTAATTTTCTGATAATATAACAAGGATTCTGGAAAAAGAAAAGAGCTAAATTCACGCAAATTCCCTAAAGAAAACGGATACATATAAAGTTTTCTTTCATTTTCGAAGTGTTACTTAAATTTTCAAAAAATTACAAAAATAACTTATATGCTGTATAGCCAAACTGATCACCCGGGTTGATACCATCAATCCCTTGTCTTATTAACGAGGCATTTTCTGTAATCAAATAATGTAAAAGAATGGAGGCATCCTTTTCTAAGAGCAACTCCTCCGGTGCCATAAACCGAGCATCGTAAAGCTCATGTTCTTGATGGATGATTTTCCCTTCTTTAATTGGCTCAAGTAAAAACAGGATCATATTATCGCTAATTTCCTCTTTGATGACACCTGTCCTTAATCCGATTAGTCCCTTAACGGTACAATCAATCCCCGTTTCTTCCTTAACTTCCCGAATGACGGCTTCATCGGCCGTTTCACCCTCTTCCACAAAGCCTGCCGGCAATGACCATTTACCCTTTAAACCGCCATATCTTTTCTTCACGACAAGCCAGTGTCCCTCACTCGACTTAACTAAGCCTGAAACTGCTAACCAAACCTTCCCACGTTTTTCACGATTGCTCATTAAAACACCCCCATATATAATCATAGCAAAAAAGACAGGGACACCCTGTCTTTTTTGTGGATTGTTTAGTTTAAAAAACCTTAAATTTACCTTTTTTCATTACTAGTCCTGCGCCGCCAATCATGTAAAGCGCACGGTTGTCGACTACCTTTTTCATGAAAGATGCTTTAGCACCTGTTATCTTTTTACCAAATACAACACCAATGGCGTCATCTTCCCCAAGCGAGCAAACCGTTCCTTTATTGTCAAACGTAAAGGATTCAAGCTCTGACTTATTGCGAATGAGTGCTGCAATGTTACGAGCGACAAGCTCACCTTGCTGCATCGCAATTTGCGCTGTAGGTGGATATGGACGATTAATTTCTTCATTAATCACTAGTGAACTGTCACCAATAATGAAGACATTATCAAATCCAGGAGCACGAAGATCAGGATTTACCTTTACACGGCCGCGCATTGCTTCGAAGCCGGATTTTTCAATAATCGCATTCCCACGAACACCTGCTGCCCAAACAACCGTCTCAGCCTTAATTTCATACGGTTCTTCGTCACCTTTTCCTACGAGAATTGCACCAGGAGTAGCTTCCTTAATAGCAGTACCAATTAAAAACTCCACGCCTTTACGCTCTAGCGTTGAAACAGCATAGTTAACTAACTCCGGATCAAATCCAGGCAATACAGTTGGAGCGGCTTCCACACAGGTGATTTTTACTTTATGGAAATCAACATCATACTCATGGCATAATTCCGGGATTCGGTTTGTTAATTCGCCAAGGAATTCAATCCCAGTAAATCCTGCACCACCGACAACAATGGACAAACGATTGTCGTTCTTTTCTGCTTCCATATTATATGTGGCAAATTGGTATTCAATATGCTCACGCAATTGACGGGATGAATTAACATTGGTTATACCAAATGCGTATTCTTTTAACCCTTTAATGCCGAACGTTTCTGGTTCACCGCCAAGAGCGATGACAAGGTAGTCATAATTGACTTCCCCTTTTTCTAAAATAACTTTCTTTTCGTCTTTATTAATCTCAACTACAGTATCTTGAACAAAATCGACCTTGCTGCGCTCAATGACATTACTGATATCATAGCGCACTTTGTCGTGATGCAATGTGCCTGCAGATGCTTCATGTAACCATGTTGTTTCATAATGGTAGTCATTTTTATTTACTAATACAATATCCGCTTCATTTACTCCAATTAATTTTTGCAAACGAACTGATGTTAGAAGTCCGCCATATCCTGCTCCAAGAATAACGATTTTAGGCTTTCTCAAAGTGATCACTTCCACCTTTATAATATTTTTGAATAACCTCTTTTTCTTATCTTCCACTGCTTTAACCATTTTTATTTTGCAATAGGGGAAAATGTATGTGATATAATTCACGAATAGGAATAAGAAAAAGAACAGAATCATAAGCACACAGGGAATGACAGAGATTTAGTAGATTGATCAGCAGAAAGATGTTAGAACTTCTCAGTCATTCATAAAAATGTACTTTTTTTGTCACAAAATCTTAACAATATATCCACATTACATCTTATGCTATCTTTACTCTATTTTCAAGCGATTTATAGAAATTATTTAATAAAGATTATTGGAAACTTTACATTTTCATTACAATTAAGCAATTGTATTTAAATTTCTCCCATTCAGAATATTTACCATAAAGAAGTGAGGATTTTTTTATTTTGTGATATTATAGTGATTGGAGTTTGTTACTACTAGTTGGGGGGATACGGAGTGCAAGAAAATCAAAAAGTATATGACATTACGATCATCGGCGGCGGCCCTACCGGTCTGTTTACTGCCTTTTACGGGGGTATGAGACAAGCATCAGTGAAAATTATTGAGAGTCTGCCACAGTTAGGCGGTCAATTGTCAGCCCTATATCCAGAAAAATACATTTATGATGTTGCCGGTTTCCCAAAAATCCGCGCACAAGAATTGATAAATAATTTAAAAGAGCAAATGGCGAAGTTCGAACCTACTGTTGCTCTAGAGCAATCAGTTGAGAAGTTGGAAAAGCAGGAAGATGGCATTTTCAAATTAACGACCAATAGCGAAATCCACTATTCTAAAACGATTATTATTACTGCCGGAAATGGTGCCTTTCAACCGCGCCGCTTAGAACTCGAAAGTGCTGTTCAATATGAAAAGAAAAACCTTTACTATTTTATTGAAGATTTAAATCAGTTTGCCGGTCAAAAAGTGGTTGTGTTTGGCGGCGGGGATTCTGCGGTCGACTGGGCATTAATGCTCGAGCCAATTGCCGAAAAAGTAACGATTGTTCACCGTCGTGATAAATTCCGTGCCCATGAACATAGCGTCGAAAACTTATATAATTCCAAAGTGGATGTAAAAACTCCTTTTGTTCCTGCTGAATTAATTGGGGATGATAATGGAATTAAGCAAGTTGTCCTCGAAGCGGTTAACGGTGGAGAAAAAGAAGCAATTGATGTTGATGCCGTTATTTGTAACTACGGATTTGTTTCTTCCCTAGGACCAATTAAAGAATGGGGACTTGAGATCGAAAAGAATTCCATTGTTGTTAATTCTAAAATGGAAACGAATACACCGGGAATTTATGCTGCCGGAGATATTTGCACATACGACGGGAAAGTTAAATTGATTGCTTGCGGATTTGGTGAAGCACCAACTGCCGTAAACAATGCGAAGTCCTATATCGATCCAAAAGCAAAAGTACAACCGCTTCATAGCTCTTCTATGTTTAATAAATAAGGAAAAGGCGTCCATTTGGGCGCCTTTTCTTTTTTGAACCATTAACATTCTTCAGGTGTACCTGTTGCCGTAGCTGTTCTGAATGATGATCCACAGCCGCACGATGCGATGGCATTCGGATTATCAATCGTAAAGCCGCCGCCCATCATCGATTCTTTATAATCAATTTTTGTACCTTGAAGAATAGCTACACTTTCTTTATCAACTAGCACTTGGATGCCATACTGATCGAACTGAAGGTCATCTTCTTTTTTGTCATGGTCAAAACCCATTCCATAAGACAAACCGCTGCAGCCGCCGCCTTTTACACTAACTCGTAAAAAAGCACCCTCTTCTTCATTATGCTTCATCATTTCTTTTATGTGTAGTGACGCAGCTTCCGTTACGATTACAACTTCTTTACTCATCAAAACTCCCCCTTTTTGAGGCCTTTATTATAGTATATACACTTGTTTCCAAGGACTCAAATGTTTAGATTCTTATTATTAACATATGATCCAAATATAAAAAGGGAGCGCTATGCTCCCTTTTATTGTCTAGCGGAAGCGCCTAGACGCTTCCGCTTTTCTATTTAAAACATAGGATTCTCTTCTAAATATTGATAAATGTTATCGACCAGCTCATCAGGTGTGTTTCCCGTTACAACTTCACCATTAACAAGAGCATATAAGGTCATAGCACATTTCCCACAGTAGCCGAGGCATCCATATTCAATAATATCCAAATTAGGATCTTTTTGTAGTTTCTCAAGCGCCTTTTGAGCACCATTTGCCAGGTTGCTAATACAAAATTCAATGATCGGTTTAAACATTACTTTCACCTCTCCACAACTAATTATCCTACTCTATTTATAAGAACCCGTCAAATACCATGTTCATGGTATTCGTGTCAAGAATAGTATGAAAAAAGTTGTTATTTGGACACAATTTAGTTATACTCTTAGGTGGTTATTTAAACAGAAAATTATCTTAATATACTTACCATTTTGTCATGAAAACAGGTTAACACAAAGGGGAATATTAAAAATGAAAAACCTTGTCATTCTTGGTGGCGGATATGGTGGAATGAAGATTTTGAACGAACTTCTTCCCAACCATTTACCGGAAGACGTGACGATTACACTTGTAGACCGCGTCCCATACCACTGCTTAAAAACGGAGTACTACGCATTAGCTGCCGGAACAATTTCAGATAAAGAAGTACGCGTTGCTTTTCCTGAACATCCTCGTTTAAACGTTAAATACGGAGAAGTAACCGGCATCGATACGATGGATCGAAAAATTAACATAAAAGATGCTGAACCGCTTGTATATGATGACCTGATTATTGGCCTTGGCTGTGAGGATAAGTACCATGGGGTTCCAGGCGCAGACCAATTCACCTATAGTATCCAGAGCATTGAAAAAGCACGTCACACATACTCCGTCTTAAATAACCTCGGCCCAGGTTCCGTTGTCGGAATTATCGGCGCCGGTTTAAGTGGAGTTGAATTAGCGAGCGAATTAAGTGAAAGCCGCGAAGACCTGAATATCAAATTATTTGATCGCGGAAAACATATTCTTTCAGCGTTCCCGGAGCGTTTAAGTAAATATGTTGAAAATTGGTTTGTCAGAAATAATGTGGAGATTATTAATAATTCCAATATCACGAAGGTGGAAGAAAATCGGTTATATAATCATGATGAGCCAATTGAATGTGATGTCATCGTTTGGACTGCAGGAATTCAAGCCAATGAGCTTGTCCGCAATATGGACGGGGAAAAAGACCGTATGGGCAGGCTAATCGTCACTCCAATTCATCATCTGCCTGCAGATGAACATGTGTTTATTGTCGGCGACTGTGCAAGTTCTCCGCATGCCCCAAGTGCCCAACTGGCGGAGGGACAGGCAGAACAAATTGTGGAAGTTTTAAAGAAACGCTGGAATGGCGATGAATTACCGGCAAGCTTCCCTCCAATTAAATTAAAAGGCATTCTCGGCTCTCTCGGGAAAAAGCAAGGCTTTGGGATGATGGCAGACCGTGCCATCACAGGACGTGTCGCCCGAATGTTAAAGTCCGGAATACTGTGGATGTATAAATTTCATAACGGATAAAAAAAGAAAAGCATTCCAATTCAATATGGAATGCTTCTTCTTTTTAAATTGCTTTATATCCATATTTCTCGAGTTCAGTAAAAATGGTTTTTAAACGCGGGTTCCCTTCGCCAACGATTTTTTCTTTAATAACGACAACCGGATAAAACAGGTCCTCTTCGATTACTCTTTTGGCAAAGTTTAGTTTTTCACTCTCACCGGAAGGCTGATGAATATCCACATAAGTCATTTTAAATGGCTGTTCAGGGAATTTTCTAGCAATAGCCGCTTCCAGCCATTCAAAGGTTTCTTTGGAGGAAGGCAAATTCACACAGCTTGGGCATAAGGTTTCGGCCCCGTAAAGAACAATTTCCACTTCATTCGTATTCATAAAAATCATTCCTGTCTTTTTTCTTTAATTTTACTATAAAAACGAGGATAATGTCTTTAAATGTGTGTTTTCCTAATTTCTGAGAATGGATTTTTAACACAGATGACATTATAATATAGGTAGGAAAGGAGTCGATTAACATGGAAGAACAAATGTTTGAGCAAGTTCAAGAAGTATTAGATAAATTACGTCCATTTCTTCTTCGCGATGGCGGGGATTGCGAATTAGTAGATGTAGAGGATGGCATTGTTAAGCTCCGCTTGCTAGGTGCATGTGGCAGCTGCCCAAGTTCCACGATCACATTAAAAGCCGGCATTGAGAGAGCACTTTTAGAAGAAGTTCCCGGCGTTGTTGAAGTAGAACAAGTTTTTTAATGAATGCATGAATAGAAGCGATTGCCAATCATGGCAATCGCTTATTTATTTGGTTACGCCTTCACTAAGGGCATCCAATCTTTATTCACCAGCGTCTTTGGCTCTTTGCCTGACAATATTGCCTCGATATTATCGATACAGAGCTGCATCATGGCAACTCTCGTTTCGATGCTGGAGCTGCCGATATGCGGCAGTGCAACGACATTGGCAAGCTTAAGTAACGGGTGTCCGGCATTGATTGGTTCTTTTTCAAACACATCAAGCCCTGCCCCGGCAATTTCCCCTGCAACAAGGGCCTCATATAATGCCTGTTCATCGACAACAGGTCCTCTAGAGGCATTAATGAAAATAGCAGACTGTTTCATTTTTTTAAACACTTCACGGGTAAACATATTCTTTGTTTCGTCAGTAAGCGGTGTTAGGCAGACGATAAAATCAGACTTTTCCACGAGCTCATCAAAAGAGGAATACGCTAAGCCTAACCGCTGTTCGACCTCAGGCTTTCTCGACCGGTTATGATAGAGAATATTCATATCAAAACCTGTTGCTCGTTTGGCAACTGTTTCGCCGATATTCCCCATTCCCACAATACCAATAGTTTTATGGTGAATATCCTGCCCTGCTAATAGTAACGGGCTCCAGCTTTCCCATTTTCCCTCTTTCACGAACTCTGCAGCTTCAACAATCCTGCGCGCCGTTGCCATTAGCAAGCCAAAGGTTAAATCTGCGGTTGTATCCGTTAGCACATCTGGCGTATTGCAGACGGCAATCCCCTCTCTGCTTGCGGCCTTTAAGTCAATATTATCAAATCCGACAGCGAGGTTTGCCACAACCTTTAAATTTTTCCCTGCAGTTAAAATTCTCTCATCAATGGAATCCGACAGAACGGTCAGCAGCGCATCCGCTTTTTTTGCTTCTAACAATAAAATATCTTTTGGGACAGGGATATCCTCATGTTCCCACATATTTACTTCATATTTTTGCTGTAGTGGTTTTATTATCTCTTCTGGAAGCTTCCGGGTAATATAAACGTATGGCTTCATCCAATGTCACATCCTTGGCTGTTTCCTTTTATTTTACCATAAGTTTTATTACCAGCCTCCTCAGAAAGCTCGGAACGCTTAATTAAGGAAAAAGCCACTCCAGCTGCGGCAGGTTTAATCGTTTAATCGGCGCTCCCGATAGTTGAAAGAATCCCGCCAAAAACCGTTCATATTCACTTGATTGTCTTAATATTTTACTTAGCCGCTCTTCTAACACCTTCTTTTCCTGTTCGGAGCGTGTGATGTAATAACTTTCAATACAATCATAATAATGCAGCGGAAAGACTAATCGTGAATAAAGTAAGCGCCAGGAAAAGGCAGACAATGGCGCAATGCTTTGATATTCCTCAAAAAACTGTCTTAATTCCACATCGTATGTCTGGATATTACGAAAATACCGCTCCCTTGTCCATTCAGCCAGATCGCGGCTTCGATGGTCAAAAACCCAATCAAACGGATTTTTAATCATGTAATGGTTATGAGGGCCCCATGTTTTATTTGTAAAACGTTCATGACAAACCGTGCCGCTATCTGTTTCTACCGGTTCATCATCAAGCTCAGTATCGACTAAATATTGTATCGCATTCTCTGTTAATCCCAGATAATATGGAAAAGAATCGATAAACATGCGTTCAAATTCATCTTCGGGTGTTTGAAACAGAAGACCGTTCCACACCTTTTCCATCTGCTCAAGGCGCTTTTCCCACAAGGTCTTCCATTGCCCAATCCGGCTTGACCTTTCGATTTGAAAAGGAACCCTTCGGCCGCGCTCATGAAATTTTGCCAGCTTTCGCCCCAATTTTATTTTTCGAACCTCTTCGACTTGTGGGCTAGCTAACACACAATATTTATTTTCTTCCCACGTCGCAATTAACTGACCTTCCTTCGACGGTAAAAAGATCGGAACATTTTGATCTCCATAATTCCGTAAATGCTCAGCAATTTTCTCAAGTTCATTAATATCTGATTCTTCCTTACTAGCCGGATTCGAGATTAAATACAACCAGCCATTTCCTCTCAGCGCATCATAGGCATCTAATTTTACATACTCCTCCACCGTGATTCCATATTGGTTTTCAAGCATTTTCTGAAGCATCTTTCCACCCCGTCTCCAAACCTCTTCTTTACTTAATGTATATGTCATGGCAGTAAAAACTTGTTGTTTTTTAAAATGAGAATAGCGTGAAACATGTAGGGAATGATATATTTTAGTTTGTCAAAATTGCATAAAATAAAGATAATGAGTATATATATAGTGAAAATCCATAGAAAAGGTGATTAAGAAATGGCTGAAGACAAAAAAGTAGATCTAACCGAAGAAACCGCACGCAGATGGCTGAAAGAAAGAGGCGTTGAAATCCAGGACATGGCCGATTTAGTCTTCTTTTTGCAGGAAAAATATCATGATAATTTAAAAATGGAGGACTGTATCGCTAACGTAGAGCGAGTCCTTTCAAAACGCGAGGTACAGAACGCCATTATTACAGGAATCCAGCTTGATATGCTTGCCGAAAAAGGGATGTTAGAAGAGCCGCTTCAATCCATTATCGGGACAGATGAAAGCCTTTATGGTGTCGATGAAATACTCGCCTTTTCGATTGTGAATGTTTACGGCTCCATTGGATTTACTAATTATGGATACATTGATAAACTGAAGCCTGGGATTTTAGCACATTTAAATGATAAATCAACAGGTGAATGTCATACATTTTTAGATGATATTGTCGGGGCGATTGCAGCCGCTGCATCAAGCAGATTGGCACATAGGGCGGCTCGGGCTGAGAAGGAAAAAAATTAAACATCAAAAAGGATGGGTAAAGGGCCCATCCTTTTGTTATAGTTTCCACTCATCTAGAGTATCAATTGAGTAAGTCGGCATATTATCATAACCAGCAAGCAATTCCTTCGTTGTGACTCCAGTATGGACCAGCAATGTGTCCATCCCTGCATTCATTCCCGCTAATATATCAGTATCATAATAATCACCAACCATTAGCGTTTCTTCTTTCGCTGTTCCTAATACCTTTATGGCCTGCTCCATAATTATCGATTCAGGCTTGCCGATAAAAATCGGCTTTGTTTGGGTGGAAACGGTGATTACCGATGTCAGCGACCCATTCCCTGGAACAAGTCCTCTCTCCGTAGGAATCGCGATGTCACCATTTGTTGATATGAATGTTGCGCCGTTGCGAACTGCCAGGCAGGCAACCGTCAATTTTTCATAGCTAATTGAGCGGTCGATTCCGACCACGACAAAATCGGCATTTTCTCCGGCAAATGACAATCCCTTTTCTTCTATGGCAGTCCGAATTCCTTCTTCCCCAATCACATAGACGGAAGCATCATTCTTTTGCTCATATATGTAATTGGCAGTCGCCTGACTTGTCGTAAACACAAGTCTTTCTTCCGCTGGAATGTCAAAGCCAAGCAGTTTTTCGGCCACCTGTGCCGGTGTTCTTGACGAATTATTGGTCACAAATAAATAAGGGATACCATGTTCCCGAAGCTTTTTGACAAAATCGGATGCCGCTTCAATCCGCTCTGTTCCTTTATACATCGTTCCATCTAGGTCAATCAAATACCCTTTATACTTTTTCAAAAAATCACTCCTAAAAAGGATTAAAAACCGTAAGCACGGTTTAGTTTTTGAAAGCCGAAACTGGCCCTAATTCATTCGTGAGATAATGTCGGACATTCCCCGAAAAATTTACTAATTCAGGCAGGTATTTTGAAAGCCGTTCCCGGAGGGCGCTATGGTCAATCTCGAGGTAATCCTGGACAAGTATTTTTCTGCTTTGAATAAGGACTTTTAAACTATCTCCTGTTTGCGCGGTGATGACCTTCTCGTCGATTAAAATGTCGATTATGTCTTCATAGCTGCCTGGGTCGCGCATGATAAAGCCATCAATCATGGCATTTCCAACATCGAGAACTGACTCAATCATCATATGCCCCAAACGTTCTAATGCTGTCTTTTCAAGTGGTGTAGACCAATCCTTTTGGTCCCGGAAGAGATTGATTTGTCCTTCTAAATATCGTAACGTCGCTTCAATTTTTTCTCTGTCAACAAAATACATTCCAGTCCACTTCCTTCATATCGTCTTCACTATGTAGTCATTATTCCGTTATATTGTAACACAATCTGATGTCGTTCGTATTTTTCGGCAGCAGAAATCAGTGAAACATGGCCCAAAATTTGTTACTATAGAGGTGATGAAAAACAGTAAAGCCTTAAAGGAGACCATTTCATGACAGAACACTTTTTCTTATACGATGATACAGAGGATACAAAAACAAGATTTGTCAGCTTTGTTGGTGAAAACCAACGCTTTGATTTAGCGATTATTCAAACGAATCGCCATTATGGAAAGTCATTGGTGCTTGATATGCAGGGAAATCGCTTTGCTATTATTGGACAGGATGATTTGCAGGAAGAGGGCTATTTAGAATTTGCCTTTCAATTAAATGAAGAAGACGCTGAAGAACTGCGCTCCTTTTTAGCTGAAATCGTCTGATTCACACATGTTTTTCACACCGCCTTGCAATACTAAGGGAAAAGGAGTGACAGCATGGGAAATAAAGACGCTGAAAAATATACGGAATTATCAACGGTTGAGAAACAACACGATTTCCTCACTGCCCAGGAATTTCCGGAAGGCCCCTATGGTTCCACTATTCGGAAAGATGAGCCTGTCCAAAATAAGAGCACCCCTTGGGAAGATGGTCAGCGAAAATATAGTGCCTTTAATTACGAATTCAAATCACTTCATGAAGATTTACCGCGGCAAATGGAGGGTGCCCACCAACCCCATGATGATTCGGATACAGACATTCAGCCGCCCTATTCTGTCCAGAAAAAAAAATGAGAAGGTCAGTTTCTTGACCCTTCTCATTTTTTTGCCTTTTTTAAAACAAAATAGGCACAGCCGAAATTACAGTATTCATATAAGTACTCACTCAGTGTGCTTATTTTTGTATCAAATGTAGCCTTTTGGTTTTGATCATCGAAGAAACCCTTTAGACGCAGCTGGCCATAACCCCAATCGCCAACAATATAATCATACCTCGATAAAATATCACTATACCTTGCTTTAAAGGCTTCCTCATTATACGCATTCCGATATTCCTGCAGAATTTCATATGCGGTATTGTTGATCACAATCATCCTCATTCACCTCATCTAACCCAGTAAATACCTAATACCCATTATAACCGATTCCCCATCAATTACTAAGAAAAAAAATCCTACCTTTGGCTATTCTAATAAAAGGAGGTGTTGTAATTGAAAAAATTAATCATAATCGCTGGATTATGCACGATAACTGCGTTAACAGGATGCTCAAAGGATACTGCGAGCAACGATATTTATGATGAAAGCGGCAATACCATAAACGTCAATAACAAAAGGCATGAACTTTACAATGAAGGTGCAAGCCGAGGAGTTCGTAACGTCAGCAACAATTATGGCTTTGTCCGCCACCAAAAAAGTCCAGTGATGAATGATAATAAGGGAAATAATCATTACGCAGCTCTTGACCGTGAGCAGGTTGCTAACATTATTAGCAAGCAAAGCACAAGTATTCCTAACGTAAATGATGTTGCAACACTTATAACAGACCAAGAAGTGTTAATTGCCTACAGTACTGATTCAAAAGACCGCAATCTAACCGCTGACCAAGTAAAACAGACAGCGATGTCGGTTGTGCCAAGATATTACCATGTGTATGTAACAGACAATAAAGTGTTGATGCGTGATGTCGAAAACCTGGCTAACACTGATTCAACAAGCAGGAACGCCCGCAATTTGGTAAACGGGCTTATTACACAAATGAAAAAATCCCCACAAGGTACGCGAATGAGTTCGAATGAAGACGCGAATGGTGTGACACCGGATGACCAAAATATAAAACGGCTAAACCGCTAAAGAAAAAGTTCAGCCCCTAAGTAAAGGGCTGAACTCTTTTTACGCTTCTTTTTTTGCTTCTATTTCTCCAAGCAATTGTTTATGCTTCGCTGCTGCATTGACTTGTTCATCGGCATGATAGGATGAGCGAACAAGCGGGCCTGCTTGACAGTGGCTAAAGCCTTTGCTCATCGCGATTTGCTGCAATTCCGCAAATTCAGCAGGGCTATAGTATTTTTCAACCTTTAAATGACTTCTTGTTGGCTGCAGGTATTGGCCAATCGTCATAATATCAACATTGTTAGCCCTTAAATCATCCATTACTTCCAAAATTTCTTCTTTTGTTTCACCAAGACCAATCATTAAGCTTGATTTTGTTGGAATGCTCGGCTCCATTTCTTTTGCACGGCGGAGGAACTCCAGCGAGCGATCATATTTCGCACGAGCTCTGACTCTTGGTGTTAACCGTCTTGTCGTTTCAATATTATGATTCAAAATATCAGGTTTCGCATCCATTAATATCCGTAAATTTTCTTCCTTGCCGCCCATATCAGAAGGCAGTACCTCGATACTTGTAAATGGACTTTTCCGGCGAATCGCCCGAACCGTTTCAGCAAAAACAGCTGCCCCGCCATCCTTTAAATCATCGCGGGCTACTGCTGTAACAACGACATGCTTTAGGTTCATCAATTGTACAGAATCAGCGACTCTTTCCGGCTCTTGCCAATCAAGCTCTGTTGGCAGCCCTGTTTTAACCGCACAGAAGCGGCAGGCACGTGTACAAGTATCTCCTAGAATCATAAAGGTTGCCGTACGTCTTTCCGCCCAGCATTCGTGAATATTCGGGCATCGTGCTTCCTCACAAACCGTATGAAGATTTTTTTCACGCATCATTTTCTTTAAGCCTGTATAAGACTCATTCGTGTTGAGCTTTATTTTTAGCCATTCTGGCTTACGTAAAATTTCTTCTTTTTTACTCATTCTTACACCCCTTAACAATTCATTATGTATGATCAATGAGTTCTTCTGTTGTCACTTTATCATACTGGAATAGGAACGACAAGCCAACAAGATCAAGCTATTTCGAAGTTGTCCTACTTTTTTATTGGGATTCCGCCAACTTGGGAAGGATTTCCGCCAAACTACGATCTAATTCCGCCAACTGTTGCATGAGTTCCGTCGAACTGGGCATGGATTCCGTCAAACCTCAATTATTGCTGCTTTTTTAGATTACCAATTATTAACCCTAATGAAATGGTCTAATAATCATAAACTAACCTTGTACATTAATTGGAAGGAGGATTCCTGTTGCGGGCTGTTCTCATTATTGGAACTATCCTTTTACTCTTTACTTCTACATTGTCTGTCAGGGATGCTCATGCAAAAGAAGAACCTGATCCCTATCAGGAAAGAATGAAGCTTTATAAAAAAGTTGAAACGATTACTCAAATTCCTTGGTATTATTTAGCGGCTGTTGATCAATATGAAAGAAGCATCCGTTTTGCACGCAGGGATTTACCAAAGCCGGATAGTACCATTTCAATTTATTTCAAGCCTGAACAATGGTCCGGTTTGACAAACCCTAACCTTTCGGAAGAAAATCCAGCCATCATTCAGTTTTTTAATGGAATCGGTGTCGATGGAGATGGGGATGGAAAAGCGAGCTTAAAGAGTGATGAGGATGTTTTATATGCGTTTGCAAATCATCTTCTTTCATACGGAGTAGATCAAGATAATCTAAAAATCGGTTTATGGAATTATTATCATCGCGATAAAACGGTGGGAATTATCGCAGGAAAGGCAAAAATTTACCGTCATTTTGGCCGGATTGATCTAGATAAACAGGTCTTCCCCGTTCCACTTCACAGCAATCACAGCTACCGCAGCACCTGGGGAGATGCCCGGGGCTGGGGCGGAAGAAGGATCCATGAAGGTACCGACATTTTCGCCGGATACGGGGTCCCAGTGCGTGCCACAAGCTATGGGATTATTGAAATGAAGGGATGGAACAAATTTGGCGGCTGGAGAATCGGCATCCGCGACATTAATAACACCTATCATTACTTTGCCCATTTGAGCGGTTTTGCCAAAGATTTAAGAGTCGGCCAAATTGTTGAGCCCGGAATGGTTATTGGCGGTGTAGGGAGCTCGGGATACGGCCCTCCAGGAACTTCGGGGAAATTCCCGCCTCATTTACATTACGGAATGTATAAGGACAATGGCATTACAGAATGGTCCTTTGACCCCTATCCGCATTTAGCAAAATGGAAGCGCCTCGAGCGGATGAATATGAAAAGGAAATAGGACTATCCTCCCGAGGATAGTCCTTTTTAATTTCCTTTTTTCGTTTCGGTTTTCTTTTCCGGGATTTGAATGGAAGGTGTTAAGCTTCCGCCATGGTTATAAAATTGTGGAACTTCCCCTTCTACCAATCTTCCCCCAACCGGAATGCTTTGTTTTAACTTCGTAATTTTTGTTGCAAATGGAGTAATAATTTGAACAGATACTTCAATTTCAACAGAGACCTGGATCCAGACACTATTGATTCCCATTTCTTTAGGTTCAATATGAACATCCGGCTCCACTTCACCAATCGCATGGAATTTCACCGGAATTTTTGGTCCAATATTCCCTAATAATGAAATATTGGTGGCCTGGCCTAATGGCACATACCAGACAATTCCATCTTCTTTCCCGGTATTTTCTGTTTCAATTTCCACATCTGATTCTAATAAGGCAATATCCCCCTTCTTGGCTGTTTTTAAATTCTTTTGAATTTGGGCAGTGGTTTCCGCCAACACCCGATTGATTAAATCAGTATTTAATTCGGCGTTTTGTTTTTTTCCATCACTGCTTTCCGTTATTTTAATAACTTCATTATTTTCCCCCACATTGGTCGTCCGTTTTGTGATGGCTCTACTTATAACAAGGGAAGCAATATTACGGGTTTCGGATTCAGCATATCTCATTAAGGCCGGCTCAATTCCCTTGTTTACAAGCATTAAACTGGCAGCAGTAGAGAATAGGAAAAAAACAAAAGTCAGCAGCATCACATATCTAAATGGCAGCGGGCCCCGCTTGAAAAACCGCCGTCGTCGGAATTTCGCCAAAAAAATCCCCCCTTCAAGCTATGTGTATGCTTGAAAAAGAGGAACTAGCCCAATAAAAAATGCGCAAGCTTCTTAGGGATTGGGCGCTTACTCGGAATAAAAAAAGCCTGCTATTTAAAAGCAAGCTTTTACACCATTTTTAACAAGGCATCTTTCCCAATCATGCCTTGATGGATTCCTAATTCCTCTGCCTCTACGGTCACGGACTCTAAAGGGGCATTAAGGAGTTGATCAATGGTCCTCACTCCTACGGCACGGCCGGCAATGATTTTGCGATCCTTTAATTTTTCATTTAATAAGCCAACATCTAAAGCACCGCACATAATATATCCTTTATCATTTGACACCGTTAAAAGGGTGGTTTTTGGAAGTAAAACAGTTACAGCCACGAAAGTATGGCCGTTTATTTCAATTGGTGAAAGCTCAATCAAAGGGTCCCACACTCCTTTCCTCACTATCAAAGTATGATAACGAGGGAAATTACGTGATGGGCAAGGATTGCATCTCTAACTTCCATTTTAATAAATCCCGCAAAAATTCCGGCAGGAAATAGTTCTTCTGCTTAAAAGGAAGTACTTCTTTGAAAAAATGACCAAAGGTAAACATATCCGGCAAGGCGAATGTATAGTTTTTTCCATGATCAATTTCGCTGCCATTAATAAAAATGGTATCCTTCTCAAAACAAATACCATCATATACAAACACACCTAAAACGGTCCCTCTAAAACCGAGCCCTTTAATTTGCTTATGCGGTAAGCTTTCGTCTTTTGTCTCCGATAATACCGTCTGAAGCTCCAGCCCAGTCAGTTCCACCACACACGGATTAATCGGGTGTGGACAAACCTCGAGTAAATCGTAAATGGTTACTTCTCCGGATAATGTTCCTAACAGGAGCCCCGCATTGATCATGGCACAGTCAGCATTACACCATTCTCTTAATGTCCTCGAAAGCAAACGTGAAAAATTCGTTTCCTGAAATGGATCGTGAATAAGTGGTTCACTGAGAGTCGTAACTCTTTGATTTAATAAATCCTTACCCTTTTTAAAAAAAGTATCTATTCGCTCCTGTTCGTTTCTTGGTGCCGGAAGCTCCTTAACATCATAAAGAATCGCTTCCTTATGGGTCACAGCCTTTTTTTCATTAAGGTGAATGGCCACCTGACCAACATAATAGCCATACTTTCCCGCCGCACCAAGAAGTGTACTACCCACAAGCTCTCCTTTTTCAAAAAAATGATGGGTATGTGCACCTAAAATAACATCGATTTCAGGGAATTCCGCTGCAATGCGTTCATCATCATGGATGCCCAGATGGGACAGCAGGATGATGAAATCCGCTTCTTCCTTTAAGGGTGCAAGCCACCTCTGCAGCTCAGAAATCGGTTCTGTCAGCTTCCAGCCAAGCAATTCATATAGATGAGAGAAGTATGCAGTAAGGCCAATTACCCCCACCCGGGTTCCCTGTTTTGTATGATAAATCTTATATGGCTTTACCCAATCAGGATAAACGCCATTTTTTTGAAAAAGATTTGCGACAAGAACATCAAACTGGGCATTCTCATATAGCTGATTTAAATCTTCAAAGGGAAGGTTTACCCCTTCGTTATTCCCTATCGTTGCTGCCGTAAATTGGCACTCATTTAAGAGGGTGATATTTCCCTGTCCTTTCGTAGCCTCGGTAAACGGATGCCAACGATCGATGAAATCACCGATATCAAAGAGGAAGACATCCTCATCATGTTGTTGGTGAATTTCTCTTTTTTCCATGAGAAATTGCTGAATCCGCGGCCAATGTTCTAAGTGACTGTGAAGATCATTTGTATGGTAAATATAGATCGATTCCATTTTTCACCCTGCAAACCCTTGATAAATTAGGCGAATCGCTACCACAACAAGGATAATTCTGATAATCATGACAATCGTTTTGCTCTTTAGTTTTGAATTTAAAAATACGCCAACCTTTGCACCAATCCAGGCACCAGGGATCAAGGCCAATGCATATAGCCAATTGACATTTCCCAAGGTAATATGGGTGATGGAGCTTAAGATTGATGTTGGTAAAATCATGAACATAGACGTTGCCGTTGCCACATGTGGTGGAAAGAAAAACAGCAGGATCATCGTTGGGACCATTAGCGAGCCGCCGCCAATCCCAAAAATACCCGATAAAAATCCTACAATAAAGGAAATGATGACGGCGATGATTGGACTAAAACCATATTCGAAAGTTTTTCCGCTATTGTCGGTAAAAGTACGAATAATACCTTTATCCTTCCGATAGGGAAGTGGCTTTAATTTATCTTTGACCACCAATACAAGGGAAACAAAAAGAATAAAAATGCCGAAATAAATATTGAAGGAGTGCAAATCTAATTTTTCCGTTATCCACGCTCCCAGAATACTTCCCGGACCGCTACCGATCAGAAAGATAAATCCGCTTTTGTAATCCACCGTTTTAAGTTTCATATAGGCTAACGTCGAGGATAGCCCAGTAAAAATCATCGTGAAGAGGGAAGTTCCCACCACTACCTGTGGTGTAAGGTGGCTGAATGTTGACAATGTTGCTAAATAAAGCAACGCAGGGACAACAATAATGCCTCCCCCCATGCCAATCAGCGAACCCAATGAGCTCGCAGCCAGCCCTACTAAAACTAATATAATCCATTCCATTTATTTTCACCTTCTAGTGTCTGTGTGGTTAAGCAATAATCTGTTGTTTGAAAAATGTGGACTTCTCTCGATTAAGTCGATTTTTAAAATAAATCCAGCTGTCTTGGAGCGAGCCCCTCATATTCTATTTGTAATAGCTTCATCATTTCTTTGGCATTGTCAGCCGCATCGCCGCCAGAGTTGTTGTTGAACAGGAGATACACGTTTTCGCATTCCTTAGCTAGTCTTTCAACGTGATCAGCCCATTCTTGCAGCTCCTGTTGGTTATAGCGATATAGGTAGCGAACCTCTCGCCAGTTCTCGGCATTTCGCTTTTGCCAGCCATGTGCATTGCGGCCGTGAAATCTGACAAGGACTTTTTGTGGGTCAGTCACCTCAAGTACCATCGGAATCGATCCTTCGCCGGATTCCGGTTCGTCACAAATACTATGAATCCAGTTTTCTGTTTTCATAAAATCGAGCGTTTGTTGGCGGTATTGCGGTGTGAACCATGATTGATGCCTAAATTCTAAAGCACAGGGTATTTTCTCCATTTCACGTTTACACCATCTTAAATACTCAACATTTTCTCGTTTACAGGCAAACCATGGTGGAAATTGAAACAGGACCATAGCCAATTTGTTGTGCTGTATGTAGGGTTCTAGCGACTCTTTAAAGGCTTTGAACATCGCTTGTTTCGTTTCAAAAGGAATTTCGCCACGTTGATGGCCGGTCATCCCTTGATAGGTTTTTACGATAAACTGGAAGCTTGCCGGTGTTTCATTGACCCACTTTTCAGCATTTCGCTTCGGCTGTATCGCGTAAAAGGCCGCATCGACTTCGACTAGTGGGAAATGACCTGCATAAACTTTTAGCTTATCTCGTGGCGAAGTTTGTTTCGGGTATAAGCTATCATGGTCGCCCCAGCCTGTTACACCGATATAGTTCAAGAAACTCACCTCCATTTATTAATAATAGCATAACCATTTTTGCATCGTATGGTAGATTCTTCGAAAAGCGTAATTTTTTCATGTTGGCGATGCTCTATCGCTTATTGGCGGAGTTTATCCGCTGATTGGAGAGGCTTATCCGCTGATTGGCCTCGTTTATCCGCTGATTACAAGTGCTTCCGCCAATTGGCAACACTTATCCGCCAATTAACTTCACATATCCAAGTTTCCAACAGCAAAAACCCGCCTGCTAACGCAGCAAGCGGGTTAATTTTTCAAAAATATTAACCGATGGAGCCTTCCATCTCGAACTTAATCAAGCGATTCATCTCAACGGCGTATTCCATTGGTAATTCTTTTGTAAATGGCTCGATGAAGCCCATAACAATCATCTCTGTTGCTTCTTGCTCAGAGATACCGCGGCTCATCAAGTAGAAGAGCTGCTCTTCAGATACTTTAGAAACCTTTGCTTCGTGCTCAAGCGAGATATTGTCATTTAAGATTTCGTTGTATGGAATGGTATCAGATGTTGATTGATTATCCATAATCAGCGTATCACATTCGATATTGGAACGGGCACCATCAGCTTTACGTCCAAATGAAACCACGCCGCGATAGGTTACTTTACCGCCATGCTTCGAAATCGATTTTGACACAATGGTTGAAGATGTATTTGGAGCTAAATGAATCATTTTTGCTCCGGCATCCTGGTGCTGGCCTTTACCGGCAATCGCAATTGATAACGTCATTCCGCGGGCGCCTTCGCCTTTTAAAATAACTGCAGGATATTTCATTGTTAATTTGGAACCGATATTACCATCAATCCATTCCATCGTTGCGTTTTCTTCACAGACAGCGCGCTTAGTTACAAGGTTGTAAACGTTGTTTGCCCAGTTTTGAATCGTTGTATAACGGCAGTATGCATTCTTTTTAATAACGATTTCAACAACGGCACTGTGTAGTGAGTTTGTTGTATAAACCGGTGCCGTACAGCCTTCTACGTAATGGACACTTGCCCCTTCATCAACGATAATCAGTGTCCGTTCGAATTGACCCATGTTCTCGGAGTTAATCCGGAAATAGGCTTGTAACGGCGTATCCACTTTTATACCAGGAGGCACATAAATAAATGATCCACCGGACCAAACAGCTGAGTTAAGAGCCGCAAATTTGTTGTCAGTTGGCGGAATTGTTTTTCCAAAGTGCTCGCGGAAAATATCTTCATTTTCCTTTAAAGCGGAATCTGTATCCTTAAAGACAATTCCTAACTCTTCAAGGTCTTCCTTCATGTTATGGTAAACTACCTCTGATTCATATTGCGCAGAAACCCCGGCAAGGTACTTTTGCTCTGCTTCAGGAATTCCCAGTTTATCAAAGGTTGCTTTAATTTCTTCCGGTACTTCATCCCATGATTTCTCGGATTTCTCTGACGGCTTAACGTAATAAGTAATCTCGTCAAAGTTTAATGAATTTAAATCTCCGCCCCATTGTGGCATTGGCATTTTATAAAAATGCTCAAGTGACTTTAAGCGGAAGTCGAGCATCCATTGTGGTTCACTCTTCATTTTTGAAATTTCTTCAACAATCTCACGTGTTAAGCCACGTTTTGATCGGAATATGGAAACGTCTTTATCGGCAAAACCATATTTATAATCACCGATTTCAGGCATCTTTTTCGCCATCGTCGTGTTCCTCCTTCATCAACGAAGGGGCTATACGGCACCCCAACGTTTTATTTTTGTTCCTCTTCCTTCAACCCTTTTTCCATGGCCTTCCACGCTAATGTCGCGCATTTGATGCGAGCCGGAAATTTGGAGACACCCTGAAGTGCTTCGATATCGCCTAAATCGACGTCTTCATCGAACTCTTTTCCTTGCATCATATCGGAAAAGATTTTTGAGAGCATCAAAGCATCATCGACTTTTTTCCCTTTAATCGCCTGCGTCATCATCGAAGCAGATGACATGGAAATCGAACAGCCTTCGCCCTCAAACCTGGCATCCTCGACAACTCCATCCACAACTTTAAAAGTTAATTGAATCCTGTCGCCGCAGGTAGGGTTATTCATATTAATCGTATGGCTGCCATCTTCTAAAACGCCGCGATTGCGAGGTTTTTTATAATGGTCCATAATCACTCTTCGGTAAAGTGCATCTAAATTAGAAGACATCGCTGAAATACTCCTTTGTTTTGACAAGCCCTTCAACGAGTTTATCAATATCCTCTTCAGTATTGTATAAATAGAAGCTTGCACGCGCTGTTGCAGTGGCTTTAAGCCATCTCATCAACGGCTGGGCACAATGGTGTCCGGCGCGGACCGCAATTCCTTCCGCATCCAACACTGTTGCCACATCATGTGGATGAACATCATCAATATTAAAAGTAATAAGCCCTGCACGCTTGGCCGCATCAAGCGGTCCATAAATGGTCATTCCTTCAACCGTGGACAATTTTTCTAACGCATAGGCAGCAAGCATATGTTCATGCTCGGCAATATTGTCTAAGCCCACTTCATTTAAAAAGTCGATGGCGGCCCCAAGACCAACAGCACCGGCAATAATCGGTGTCCCGGCTTCGAATTTCCACGGAAGTTCTTTCCATGTCGATTCTTGTAAATGGACGAAATCGATCATTTCACCGCCAAATTCAATTGGCTCCATGTTTTCAAGCAGATGTTTTTTGCCATAAAGAACACCAATGCCGGTCGGGCCGCACATTTTGTGTCCGGAAAAAGCAAGGAAATCACAATCCAAATCTTGCACATCAATTTTCATATGCGGGGCACTTTGTGCACCATCGACAACCATGACTGCGCCGTTTTCGTGGGCAATCCGGGCAATTTCTTTAACAGGATTAATCACGCCAAGTACGTTCGATACCTGCATGACAGACACAATTTTTGTGTTTGGTGTAATGGTAGCACGAACATCATCAAGTGAAATCGTGCCATCTTCTTGCAGCGGGATGTACTTTAACTGGGCACCTGTCCGACGCGCTACCTGCTGCCAAGGAATGATATTACTATGGTGCTCCATAAAGGTAATAACAATTTCGTCGCCTTCTTTTACATTTTCGGCCGCATAGCTTGCTGCAACCGTATTAATCGAAGTCGTTGTCCCTCTGGTAAAAATAACTTCCTGTGTCGATTTCGCATTAATAAACTTACGAACCTTTTCCCGTGCCCCTTCGTACGCATCCGTTGCTCTTGTTCCGAGTGTATGCACACCGCGATGGACATTGGAATTAATTTCACGATAATATTTTTCAACCGCCTCGATGACTTGGAGCGGCTTCTGCGATGTTGCCGAACTGTCCAAGTACACGAGTGGCTTGCCATTAACTTCTTGATCTAGTATTGGAAACTGTTTGCGAATATCCTGGATATTCATTAGCGTACTTTCCTTTCAATCACTTCAGTCAGTTGTTTCTTTACTCCTTCAATCGGAAGTTGTTTAACAACTGGTGCAAGGAAGCCATGAATGACTAAACGTTCCGCTTCTGTTTTGGTTATACCGCGGCTCATGAGGTAATACAATTGAACTGGATCGACGCGGCCTACAGAGGCAGCATGACCAGCGACAACATCGTCTTCATCAATCAGCAAAATCGGATTAGCGTCGCCGCGTGCTTTTTCACTAAGCATTAGAACACGTGATGTTTGTTCTGCATCGGATTTAGATGCTCCATGTTCAATTTTGCCAATTCCGTTAAAAATCGATGTCGCACTGTCCTTTACAACACCATGATTTAAAATATTCCCTACTGTATGCTTTCCGAAATGAACCACTTTGGTGGTAAAGTTTTGAGTTTGATCCCCGCGTCCGACAACAACTGTTTTGGTATCGCCATTTGAACCATCACCAAGTAAATTTGTTGTGTTTTCCGAGATCGTATTTCCTTCGTTCATCAAACCAAGTGCCCATTCAATTCGGGAATCTCTGCCGGCAACACCGCGGCGATTCACATACGTGGTAATTCCTTTAGCCAAAGTATCAACAGCACCATATTGAACCCTTGCATTTACATTCGCAATGACTTCACTCAAGATATTAACCAAAGTATTAGAGGCTTCCATTGTGGAAATGTAGTTTTCTACGTATGTTACCGAACTATTGTCGTCTGCGACTACAATCACATGGTTAAACAGATTAGCTTCCACATCATCGTGTACATAAACAGCCTGAATAGGTTCAGTAATTTCCACATTTTTTGGAATGTACAAGAAAACCCCGCCATTTACAAGTGCCGCATGGAGCGCAGTTAAGCGATGCTCATCAACGTTAATGGCCTGCGTCATATAATACTTTTTCAACAAATCTCCATGTTCCCTTGCTGCTGTAAAAATATCTGTAAAAATAACACCTTTGCTCTTTAAGTCTTCTGATAAAGATAAAAAAGCAGGAGTTTGGTTGTGTTGAATATATAAATTCTTCATTTCGGCATTCACTAAAGCCTTCACATCTTCAGGAAGATCCGCAAGCGATGCATATACATCGCTTTTTACAGTATGCTGATTGAATTGGGTGAAATTCCATTTATCTATTTTCGTTTTATCTGGTCTAGGCATTGGCAGTTGTTCGAACTCAGTTAATGCCTTTAGACGAAACTCTTCAAACCACGCTGGCTCGTTCATTTCTTTTGAAAAAGAACTGACAAACCCCTGATCAAATGGTAATTTTGTTTCTGTTGTCATTTTAATCCTCCTAACACTCTCTTACGCTTCTTGCCCAACTGTTTCATCTTCAATTCCAAGCTCTTGCTTGATCCAGTCATATCCTTCTGCTTCTAAGCGTTGTGCCAGCTCCGGTCCGCCTGATTTCACAATACGGCCTTGCATCATAACGTGCACATGGTCAGGAGTGATATAGTCTAACAAACGTTGATAGTGGGTGATGACTAAGCAGCCGAACTCCTCGCCGCGCATTTCATTGATTCCCTTAGAAACAACCTTAAGGGCATCGATGTCTAAGCCGGAGTCGATTTCATCCAAGATAGCAATTTTGGGTTCTAACATCATTAATTGCAGGATTTCATTACGTTTTTTCTCTCCGCCTGAGAAACCTTCATTTAAATAGCGCTGTGCCATATCAAGATCCATTTCAAGGAATTCCATTTGCTTATCCATTTTACGAATGAACTTCATAAGCGAAATTTCATTTCCTTCGCCAAGGCGGCTATTGAGTGCTGAACGTAAAAAATCGGCATTTGTTACGCCGTTAATCTCACTTGGATATTGCATCGCCAAAAATAGACCTGCACGCGCGCGTTCATCTACTTCCATTTCAAGGACATTCTGTCCGTCTAACGTAATGTTTCCGCTAGTTACTTCATATTTTGGGTGCCCCATGATCGCCGATGATAACGTGGATTTACCAGTACCGTTTGGACCCATGATCGCGTGGATTTCGCCGCCCTTTATTTCAAGGTTTACACCTTTTAAAATTTCTTTCCCATCAATTTCTACATGTAAATCTTTGATCGTTAAAGTTGATCCAGCCATATCTATACCTCCGAAAAGAAAGTTTTGTATCTTGTAGACCCAATGGGTCTATGTTCTATTCTCATTTTATTCTCATTACAATCTTATAACAAATGAAATGTATTAGCAACTCCTAAACAGTAAAAACAATGTTATTATTTTCATTAAGCAGACTCTAAATGAGAATGAGAGTGTGTTTTTGGGAAAATTCAGTCAATAAACCATTATGTAAAATGGGCCCGTTTAAAATCATACCTCATTTTTTGGACATTTCCAACAGTATTCACGGGTAAAATCCTTTCTATTTTTACCCAATAAGAAGGATTCATGTATGTAATGGCCTGCTCCATTCGAAATAGGAAAAGCCAGTGAGGGGATCACTGGCTTCTGTCTTTCTACCTATTTATATATTACTCAGCAACCGTTACCGCACCTTTGTATTTATCTAGAATGAAATCTTGAATTTCTTTTGAATGCAGAACTTCTACAAGCGTTTTGATGTCTTTACGGTCTTTATCCTCTGAACGTACGACCACAAGGTTTGCCGGTACAACGTCATTGCCTTCAAAGGCAATTCCATACTTGCCGATATCAATACCGCCTTCTAATGCGTAGTTCGTATTAATGACGACCGCATCACCTTCACCACTTTCGAAAGAAGAGGCTAATAATTTTGCTTCAATTAAAGTGGAGAAATCAAGGTTCTTTGGATTTTCAACAATATCCTCAACTCTTGCGTTCGCGCCAACGCCTTCTTTAAGCTTAATTAAACCTTCTTTTTCAAAAATCGGTAAAATACGTCCGTGGTCACTAAGTGAATCACTCATAATAATTTTTGCGCCTTTTGGAAGGTCTTTTAAGCTTTTATATTTTTTAGAATAAATTCCGATTGGTTCCTTATGGATTTCACCAACACTTACAAATTTAAAATCCTTATTTTCTTTCATTTGTAGGTCTAAATACCCTGGTGTTTGAAAATAGTTTGCGTCGAGTTCTTTATCTCGTAACGCTACGTTTGGAAGGATATAGTCTTGGAAAACTTTGATTTCCAGGTCAATGCCTTTTTCTTTTAATAAAGGTTTTGCCGCTTCTAGCACTTCCGCATGCGGTACAGCAGATGCACCAACGACTAATTTCTTGTTACCATCCTTTTTAGCAGTATCATTTTTTTCCCCGCCGCACGCTGTTAGGGCAAACACTGCGAACGCAATAAAAAGAACACTTAGTAATTTTTTCATTATTTAACTCCTCCAGTTATCGTTTATCTGTTTTCTTTGTAAAATAATCTCCAACAAATTGGATGATAAAAACCAAAATTAATATCGCAATCGTTGCAACTAACGTAACAACTGGTCTATTGCGCTGAAAACCTTCAAGGTAGGCAAAATGCCCAAGTCCACCGGATCCAATGACCCCAGCCATCGCGGTAAAGCCGACTAGCGAAATAGCTGTGACGGTAATCCCTGAAATTAATGCCGGTAAAGATTCAGGTATCAATACTTTAAAAATGATATGACCATGTGTTGCTCCCATCGATTGCGATGCTTCAATAACACCTTTATCGATTTCCCTTAGGGCAATTTCTACCATACGAGCATAAAAAGGAGCTGCTCCAATAATAAGGGCTGGGAGCGCAGCATTTGCACCAAGCATAGTCCCAAGTAATAATTTTGTAAATGGAATTAATAAAACAATTAAGATAATAAAGGGGATAGACCTAAAAATATTAACAAAGCCGGCAATAACGACGTTAACAGGCCGATTAGCCCAAATATTACCTTTATCCGTTAAAAACAACAATAGACCCAGGAATAATCCTAAAATAAATGTCGCAAACACGGAAATGGAAGTCATATAAATGGTTTCACGTGTTGCTTCTATTAAATTTTCCCACTTTACCATTTCCATAAAATTAGCCATTACTGATCACCTCCACGCCAACTTGCTGGGAGTGAATATAATCGATGGCTTGCTGTATTTCGCTAGCTTGTCCATCCAAATGGATAAATAATGTTCCGTATGATCCGTTTTGCGTGTGCGAAATTTTCCCTTGAAGAATATTTACAACAACATCGAAATCCCGGATTATGTTTGTGATTAATGGCTGTTCAGCTGCTTCCCCGATGAACGAGAGCTGAACCACTTGTCCATACGGATAAAGTTTAAGTAAATGTTCGATTGTTTCTTTCGTTTCTTCCGGTTCTGTTACCTGCTGGACAAACCGTTTGGTGATTGGCTGCTGCGGATTTTTAAAGACATCAAGCACGGAACCAAGCTCTACCACTCGGCCGCTTTCCATCACTGCTACCCGGTGACAGATTTTACGAATGACATGCATTTCATGGGTAATTAAGACAATTGTTAACCCGAGCCGTTTATTGATATCAACTAACAATTCTAAAATCGAATCTGTCGTTTGCGGATCGAGGGCTGAAGTTGCCTCATCACATAACAATACTTTTGGATTATTTGCGAGAGCTCTAGCAATCCCAACCCGCTGCTTTTGTCCGCCGCTTAGCTGTGATGGATAAGCATTTTCTCGGCCTTCCAGTCCAACCAGCTTAATCAACTCTTCGACCCGTTCCTTTCTTTGTGGCCCCTTAACTCCGGCAATTTCTAGGGGAAAAGCAATATTTTCACTAACTGTTCTTGACCACAGCAAGTTAAAATGTTGGAAAATCATGCTAATTTCCTGACGCGCTTTTCGAAGTTCAGCTCCCTTGATTTTCGAAATCACTCGGCCGGCAACCGTGACACTTCCATCAGTCGGCAGCTCCAGGCCATTTAACATCCGAATCAGGGTACTTTTTCCGGCACCGCTATAACCAATCACACCGAAAATTTCTCCATTTTGTATTTCAAGGTTCACGTCATCGACGGCCTTTAGCTCCCCTTGCTTGGAGGGATATATCTTATGAACATCTTTTATTGAAATCACTTGAATCACCTGCTTCTTATCCTGATTACCAGTTACTTAAATATAGGTTTGACTGTTTAGGCGAAAATATTTTGGAAAAATAAAATGCGGGAGGCTTCTAGCTAGACAATTTCCAAAGTCGAAATTTATACTTTCCTATCCCAAAACAAAAAGCCTTTCTGCGCAGGCAGAAAGGCATCACGAACTAGACCTTTCTCCCATCTTCCAAAGCAAACGCTTTGTGTGAATTGGCACCATTTCAATAAATAATATTGACGGTTGCCGGGCTTCATCGGGCACATCCCTCCACCTCTCTTGATAAGAGCTAACAGCATTCTATATTCAATTAACACGTTAAATTGTTTAAGTGAATTATTTTACAAATGCTATCGTATCACGGATAAAAAGGGGTGTCAACGAAAAATTCTTTATTCTCGAAAAAATAGATTTAGGAAATTTTAGGCATTTGCCTTCACTGAAGCCAAGCCTGTTGCAGCTTCAATCGCTGATTCGAGATCCTCGATTAAATCCTCAACATTTTCAATTCCGATCGAAAGTCGAATTAAATCCTCTGATACACCTGCCGCTTTAAGTCCTTCCGCATCTAATTGCTGATGCGTCGTACTTGCCGGATGAATGATTAAGCTTTTTGCATCACCAACATTGGCCACATGCGCCCAAAGTGACAGCGAATCAATCAATTTAGCGCCTGCTTCTTTTCCACCCTTAATGCCAAAAATAACCATAGAACCCGCACCTTTAGGTAAATACTTTTTCGCGAGCTTCTGGTCTGGGTGTGATGGATGACCCGGATAGGAAACCCAGTCCACGGCAGGATGGTTTTCTAAATACTCAACCACTTGCTTTGTATTGGCCACATGCTCCTTCATCCGGACATGAAGTGTCTCGAGTCCAAGCGTGAATTGGAAGGCATTTTGCGGGCTTAGCGCAGGGCCAAGATCACGCAATAATTGCACGCGTGCTTTAATAATATAGGCAATGGCACCGAGCGCTTCCGCATAAACAAGATCATGATAGCTGGCATCCGGTGTCGTAAAGCCCGGGAATTTCGGTGAATTCCAATCAAACTTACCGCCATCCACAATGATGCCTCCTGTAGATGTCCCATTTCCCAACAGCCATTTTGTTGCCGAGTGCACGACAATATCGGCACCGAATTCGATTGGCCGGCAAAGATATGGAGTAGCAAAGGTGTTGTCAATAATTAATGGTACCCCTGCATCATGAGCGATTTCCGCTACTTTCTCAATATCGAGCACACGCAAGCTAGGATTACCAATCGTTTCCGCAAAAACAGCCTTTGTTTTTTCTGTAATCGCCGACCGGAAGTTTTCCGGATCATCCGGGTTGACAAACTTCACATTAATTCCATATTTAGGAAGGGTAACAGCAAATAGATTATACGTTCCGCCATAAAGGTTCGATGCAGAGACAATCTCATCCCCTGCCTCGGCAATGTTTAAAATCGCGAGCGTGATGGCAGCCATGCCGCTAGCAACAGCAAGTGCACCAACGCCTCCTTCTAATAACGATATTCTTTCTTCAAAAACCGTAGTGGTCGGATTGTGAATCCGAGTATATATGTACCCAGGTTCCGCTAAGCTGAAAAGGTTTGCCGCATGTTCGGTATTTTTGAATTGATAGGCGTTGTTTTGATAAATTGGAACTGCGCGAGCACCTGTTACCGGATCCGGAGCCAAACCACCATGAACACTCAATGTTTCAAAACGATACTTCTTTTGATTTTCTGCCATTTCTCTTCCTCCTCATTTGTAAAATAATTAAACCCCACTTCATAAGAAGAGGGGTTCTCTCTTCTCATCTTCCAGAGCTTGGAGGCTCTGCTGGAATTAGCACCGTGAACAAACCGGTTGCCGGGCTTCAAAGGGCCAGTCCCTCCGCCACTCTTGATAAGAATGCTTTATTGAATTGTTTTTATTGATAGAATATTTAAATAATACATTACAGGATATTTAATTCCGAGTCAATAGCTTTGTTTAAATTATTTTTGCATGCTGGTGGTCCTGTGCTTTTGTTAAAAAGAAGATGGATTCTAGTAAAAGAGTGGCTCTTAATGGTGCTGTAACTTTTAGCTGCCCCTTCTGTTCGAGAACCCGAAGCCTTTGGGTCCCTTCTAGCAACTTTTTCATAGCGTTTAGGGACCCGCTAATCTCGTATTTCACCGGTTGTGCTTCTGAATTTTGCATGCACATGATGCAGCCGTTTTTGATCAATAACTGAACGGTCTCTCCCTCACATCGAAGGTTAATTTGTAAATCCGCTTGATGAATCAAAGGAAGAACATGCCCCTGCTCTTTGATTTTCACAAGAAATGTATTTACTGCTTCAATCATTTCCACCACTCCGGTCTGCTTGCTTATAGATATCTAATTCAGCAAGAAGAGGCGGAATCCTTTTATTATCACTCGACAATATTATAGGGAGTTTTCGGTATTTCCTGAGAAATATGTCGTATCTTCATGAAATTTTGGCGGATGCTGACATTTCCTTTTTCACAGAGAAGCCTTTAAATACTAGGAAGAAATAAACGGAACCGACTAGGTATAATGTCGCAGTGATTGTAAATACATAGGCATAGCCCCAATACGAGCCATATTTGACAACAATCCCGGTGGAAACCGGCCCCATGAAGGCCCACCCCAAATTAAACACCATTTGGTTAACAGAATTCGCGAGGCCCTTCATCGAGTCGTTTACTTTCGACATCATTAACGACATTTGAATTGGGTTGCCGGCATTCATTAAGGCTTGGCGGAATAGGAAACCAAGTGCCGCCAGCCATAAATGTTCTGTATATGCAGTTAATAATAGGAATGGGAGGGATGCAAGCTGGAGATAGACCACTGCCTTGACATCGCCGACTTTTTTGACGACCTGCGGCCCGATAAACATCGCTAAGGCCGTTGCCGCCTGCCCAAGTGAGATGATTAAACCGATTGATGTTGTTGAAGCGCTAAATCGGTCAGCAAAATACAGATTTAAATATGGAATCACAAGCCCTGCTCCAAAGCCGATCAATAGCTGTGCAATCGCGAATAAGACAATCAACTTCATCCCATCATTTTTCCATGCAAGTGCTGAGGCCTTTTTTACTGTTGGCTTTGGTTTCGGAAGTTCATTAAATTTCGTTGTAGGAATAATCCCAAATAAATAAATGACAGCCCCGATGATCAGTGTATAACGAATGCTATTTATATCGCTGGCAAAGAAGGAAAATAGGTCTGTTAACATGCCTCCTAAAAGGTTACCGACAACATTCGCTGCTGTCATAAAAGCAAAATGAAGACTAAATAAATTCACTCTTTGTTCAGCAGTTGAATTTTCGGCGAGCCACGGGATGCCTGATACCTGCAGGAAAGCCATTGTCAGACCGCTGGTAAAGGCAAGCGAGATTAACACCCCTTGTGTGGAAAAAATACCCCTTAAAAGCAAAACTGCTCCGGAGACAAGGATACCGTAAAAGAAAATTTTCTTACGCCCGAAGCGATCACTTATGAGTCCTGCCGGTACTAAAATAATGGCTGTTGCCAGCGAAGTCATCGCAATGACCTGGCCATTAACCGCCTCTGTGTATCCGAGTTTACGAATATAAAAGTTGTATATGACCATAAAAATACCAAGACCAATTTGTGTGAAAATATTAGCCATGAAGCTTAACTTAATGTTTCGATTATATGTTTTAAATTGTGCTGCCCAGTTATGATAGAAGGCCATTTTGGTTTCGCCCCTTAGGTTATTTCGTATCCCTAAGTATCATAATGCAAGAGAGAATATTTTGTAAATGGGGAAGGTTTGAATTTTTCTAAAGAAATTTATTTTTCTTCAAAATCTTACGAATTCCGCCTATGGATTACTAAAAAGCCTGGCGATGAAGTCGGGCTTAGGTAATTTTCCTTTGTTTTTGTCGGGGATTTCCATCAATGGTTCCTTTTAAGTTACCTTTTTGGGGGTGGATGGGGGTTTACTCGTCACTTTGATCAAAATACTCGTCTAAATTCTGGTTTTACTCGTCACTTTAGACGATTTACTCGTCAACTTCTCCGTTTTACTCGTCACTTTAGACGATTTACTCGTCAACTTCTCCGATTTACTCGTCAACTTCCTCATTTTACTCGCCAATCGGATTTGACCGATTACTTTAATCAACGGCCTGATCTAAAATCAAAAAAGCAAATGCAATTTGCATCTGCTTAGGTTAGATGTTCTTTTATTTTTTCAAGCAAATATGGGACAGAATGAAACGCGTATAAGGTTTCAACAACTATGCCATTCCGAATTACTAACAGGCATGGTACGCTTTCAATCGCCAAATCCGCTGCTAAATCTGGATAAAAATTCAAATTCATTTTTCCCATTTTTACATCTATCAGTTCCTCAAGTACTAGTAGCATCCTTGAAGCAACCTGACAGGTGCCGCATAACGGTGTATAAAAATATAATAGCCCGCTTTCATCATGTTCGAGAAAAGCTGCCAGCTCATTTCGATTCCATTCATTCATAACCAATTATCCCATTTCTAAAAACTCAGTATGAACATCGATATTCGCCCCAAGGAGAACAGTCGCCAAGTGGTGCACTGGCGCAGTTGCTACCTCGCGATACATTCGGTCAATATATAAATGTTCAGCTTGTGGAAACTCCCGTTTAAACCGTTTGCGAAGCTTCTCACCGGCAGCATCAGCATCAACCAGAATATAGACATCCTTGTCTTCAAGAAAATCAATCAATTCATCCAATTTCGTGTGACTGATGGTACCATTTGTACAAATGATTTCAACCGGTTCCTTTACAATACTCTTTACCTTATTTTTATCCGATTTTCCTTCGACAATAAGAACTTTGTCAACATACGAATCATTCATATCCACATCACCTGTAATAGAAGTTGTTTATGTTAACATATTCTAAAATATTGATTTCGTGTGCCTCTTCTTACGAGGAACCACAGTATGTTAACTATAGCATTATTGTCATAATAAAAATAGGTTTTTGCTCCGCTCTAGGTTGCAGCCGTTGTACTCTTCATTTTATTATAGACTTCCCCATTTTAGTAGAAGAAAAAGTGGAAATTTAAGAGAAAAAGCACCCTTACTGAACTGCACCCCAATTGTTAGACACACTCTAACAATTGGAGGTGCAGTTTTTTTATGACTAAATTTACAACTGAAACTAAATTGGCCATTATTC